>JAGVDA010000110.1 GCA_020058975.1 Thermosynechococcus sp. WC_1
CTAGACCGTCCTTATTTTTGGGTGGTGTACCCTCGCACCCGAGAAAAGGAACAAACGCTGCATCTACAGGTGGTTGGCGTTTGGGCAGCAGATGGGTTTAGCCCCGTGACCGGAGAAGCTTCTGAGCCTACACATTTGCCAGAGGCAGATTCTGCGTTAGCTCAGCCCATTGAAGATGGGTATTTCTCGGTTCGCGGTCAGATTGTCTATCAAGCCCACGACAAACAGCTTCTTTACGTCAAAATTCAGCAGACCGCCCGTAAAACAAAGGCATCTGATGAGCGTGGTAAAGCCTTTAAGCTCAAAATTATCGGGACGCTGCCCCAAAAGGCAGTGGGGTACTTTTGGGATCTGCACGTTATGCGTCAAGGCAATGAGCTGGTTCTGCAAAACGGCACCTCTATTGCCCTAATGCCGGTTCAAAAAAATCAGCGTCCCCAGGGTCGCGCTGCAAAACCCTTTCCTAAAATGCCCTATTCTGCAAAGCCTAATTTGGCTCATCGTGCCAATACTGCGGCCAGCCGAGAAGCGCGCCCTGTGCCAAAACCCATTAAGCGTAACCAAAATCCATCGAATTAGAGAATTGCTCACTCTATATCAACGCTGCTGCGAAAAAAATCCCGTGCCTCGCAGCAAGTCTAGAAAGGTGAAGACCGCAGGAGAGTGCCAAATGTTGGCAAGTACCGCTGCGCCAATGTTTCGGTCAAGGGGTTCTGGGAGTGATCGCACCTGTATCCCTTCAGGAATGGGTAGGGCGGCAAGTTTGGGCAATACCGCAGCGCCTAGTCCCTGAGAAACCATGCTGACAATGGTTGAATCTTCTTTGATTTCGTAGGCCACCTTGAGGGACTGTTGCCAGTGTTGCCAGTGCTGTCGTACTGCCGTGGTGCATTCTGCATAGTTGTAGAGAATAAATGCAGAGCGGCTGAGATCTTTCCATGTGAGCGGGTTGGGTGCTGGCTGTGCAGAGGGCGGCAGTAACACCACAAATTCATCGCGCATAATTTCCCAGGTTTCAAAATCATCAGAAGTTCGCGGCAGCGGCATTAGACCAATATCTACCCGGTTTTCTCGCAAAGCCTGCTCTACAGCATTGGGGTCTGCCTCCACCAGTGACACCTCTACATTCGGAAACCGCTGCGAAAATTGGGCAATCAGCGGCGGCAATACGTGAGTAGCAACGCTGCGAAAAGATGCAATCCGGACTCGACCCCCATAAAGCCCTTTCTCGCGGTTTGCTTCGGCTTCTATGTCCGCCTCGGCCTGTAAAATCTGCTGAAAATAGACCGTCACGCGATCGCCAAAATCCGTTGCGTAAGCGCCAAAACGCCCCCGCGCCAGCAAAGACACGCCTAATTCTTCTTCAAGGGATGCGATCGCCCGACTGACTGCCGATTGAGACAGTCCTAACTCTAAAGCCGCTAGAGAAAAACTGCCTTTCTCTACAACCGCCATAAAAATCTTGAGATGAGAAATGTTCATCTATGACATCTATTCGCATTGTGCATAGATACGAACCGCTTTTGTTTTTGTTTCATCACAAAACAGAGAGTTACATTTGTTTATATCAATCAGCATCTGGTGCAGCCTAATAGCAGGAGAGACTTAAATCGACTGTTTGCAGGTTTCTGAGCCAACGCTCGTGATCTATCAAAATCTAAATTTTTCTCTCCTCCGCCAACGCCCACCTTAATAGCGCTCGTTATTTAAGATCTCATGTTTGACCTCATCTCCTATCGTAAATTTCGCGATACCCCTAACGTCCGGTTTTTTGATATCACCATTGATACCTCTAACGCTCGGGACTTGGTCATTCATAGTGGCCCAGCGGTCAGTCCCAACAACGACGCAGAAGACTTCTGGCAGTTTTACCTGCATCCCAATCAAGAAGATAACTTAATGGCGCTCAGCGGCGGTCGCACCTTTTACTTGGTCAACTTCACCTGGGAACACCCGTACCACATGGTGCGCCTAGAGGCCGGCGGCGATATTCTCAGAATTCCCCCCGGAACCTTCCACCGCTCCATCTCTGATCCTGATGGCTCAGTCGTGCTTAACCAGGCCGTTCGTTGCGTTGCCACTACGGTAGAGCGAGAGTTTAGAGTTTACAGCAGTGCTGAGATCTCTCGGCTACGCTGGGTTACTTCTAAAAATGGCGTAATGCCCGAAATGCACGGCTTCACAGGTCCCATTCGTAGAGCTGCGTAGATAAGCGGACGTTGGTTCTATACGCTTCCTTGGCTACCATGTACACACACGCCTAGGAAAAATCCCCTCCTCGGAGGGGTGCCCGTAGGGCGGGGTGGGTTAGTCATGGCGCAACTGACTAACTCACCTCTGCCCCTCCGAGGAGGGGATTGATGAATCGGTTTATGGCAAAAACCTTTACGGAATGGAAACTTTAAGACTTGTGTGTACACCGCACACTTCCTTGGAGACAGGGCTACTCATAATCATGAAAAAAGGGAGGGTGATGTATATCAACCCTCTCTTTACTTTATTAGCCTATGCTATAACGCCTAAAGACTTCGGTGCAAAACTGGGTCTAGTCATGATCTAGCTTTCTAATATCCATCCCTGTGGTCGAGGAATTTCAATGGCTCCCTTACGTGTTGGCATTAACGGTTTTGGTCGTATTGGTCGGCTGGTCTTTCGAGCAGGCTTGGGCAACCCCAATATTGAATTTGTGGGGATTAACGATTTGGTGCCGCCCGATAACTTGGCCTACCTTTTGAAATACGACTCTACCCACGGGCTTTTTAAAGGAAAAGTCTCAGCCAGTGAAGCAGGCATTACCGTAGACGATCATTTCGTGCCCTGCTCTGCCCTTCGTGATCCCGCAGAACTGCCTTGGGCAGCACTAGGTGCCGATTACGTCGTGGAGTCAACGGGGTTATTTACAGACTATCAAGGTGCGCAAAAACACCTTAAAGCAGGTGCAAAGCGCGTCATTTTGTCTGCGCCGACCAAAGAGCCGGATCGGATCCGTACCTTTGTGATGGGCGTTAACCATGAGCAGTATGACCCGACCCAAGATACGGTGGTTTCTAATGCAAGCTGCACCACCAATTGTCTTGCGCCCTTGGCAAAAGTGCTGGACGAAAACTTTGGCTTAACCGAAGGACTGATGACGACGATTCACGCCATGACCGCAACCCAGCCCACAGTGGATGGCCCGAGTAAAAAAGATTGGCGCGGGGGGCGAGGTGCCGCACAAAATATTATCCCTTCTTCAACGGGTGCCGCAAAAGCTGTGGCGCTAGTGCTGCCCCAACTCAAAGGTAAGTTAACGGGGATGGCGCTTCGGGTACCTACCCCTGATGTTTCGGTGGTTGACCTCACCTTTAAGACGGCAGCCGCAACCAGCTATCAGGCCATTTGTGATGCGATGAAACAGGCGGCAGAGACTTCTCTGGCTGGCGTTTTGGCCTATACCGATGAGGCTGTGGTTTCAACCGATTTTCAAGGTAACGCCCACTCCTGCATTTTTGATGCAGATGCAGGGATGGAACTTAATGCCAATTTTTTTAAGGTAATCGGCTGGTACGACAACGAATGGGGCTATTCCAATCGCGTGTTAGATTTAATGGCCTTTATGGCTCAAAAAGACGGTCTAATGTAGCGCCGAGGATGCAAAAACCAACTTTGACAGTGCTGCTCAGGCTTTGTTAGTGTAGCTAAAAGGTTCTGGAATGGGTAAGCGCGTGGACATTGTAATTGGTCGGAATAAGACCGCTCGTA
>JAGVDA010000264.1 GCA_020058975.1 Thermosynechococcus sp. WC_1
CCATGAGCGTTGGTTTTACAATCGCCGTCAAAATGTTCGTTAGCCCTCTCGTAAAATGTCTCGGTATGAAACTCCAAATCAAACGACTCTCCCCGTCTGCCGTCATTCCTCAGTACGCCCATCCAGGGGATGCGGGGCTAGATCTGGTGTCGATTGAGGCAAAGGCGATCGCACCAGGGGCAAGTCAGCTCATTCGCACGGGCATTGCCATTGAGCTGCCCCCAGGCACAGAGGCTCAGGTACGGCCTCGCAGTGGCTTGGCGCTCAAGCATCAAATTACGGTACTCAATACGCCAGGTACCATTGACGAAGGCTATCGGGGCGAAATCTGCGTTATTTTAATCAATCATGGCGCTGAGGTTTTTCAGGTAGAGCCAGGGATGCGGATTGCTCAAATGGTGATTACGTCATTTATTAGCGTGACGGTAGAGACTGTAGATGCGCTTTCAGAAGACACGGCGCGCTCATCTGGCGGGTTTGGTTCGACAGGTGTGAAAAATCCAATCTCAAGGTGAAATGATTAAAATAGAGTCACATTGATCCTTGATGCATTCAGGGGAGAGCAATCGCGATGGCAAATTCTGAAGCGCCCAACGACAAGCAGATCTATTCTCAAGAAGAGGTGCAGCAAATTCTGAACCTGGCGATCGCCCAACATGCCTATGCAGGTGAATTTTCCCGCACACAGCTTCTTGACATTGCCCAAGATTTAGCGATTCCGGCAGCGATTGTGCAGCAGGCCGAAAAAGCCTGGATGCAGTCTAACGACGAAAATCAAAAGCGCGAAGCCTTTAATCTACATCGGCGGGCAGACCTTAAGCGGAAGGTGGGTCGTTTTAGCATCATTAACGGCAGTCTAATCTTACTGAATGGACTGATGGGGTTTGGGTTTCCTTGGTCGCTCTACATTTTGCTATTTTGGGGCTTGTTTTTAGGACTCAAAACCTGGAATGTACTGCACCTTGGCGGGGACGCCTATGAAAAAGCATTTCAACGGTGGTATCGCACACATCAAGTTCGCAGCGTTGTAAATCGTTGGCTGGATCGGTTTTTGAGTGCCTAGCCTAAATACCTAGTCTAAATACCTAGTCCATGTGCCAATTTAGGCTCCATACCGAGCCAATTTGGTGTCATAGACAACCGTTTTGAGCCAATCAGTGTGAAAAGCTTGCAGTAGTCGCAATCAATCCTGTCCATAAAACTCTAGGATGGGAATAATTAGACGCCTTAGTTGTAAAGGAATTGATGCATGCAAACGGCCTCTGACCTGACCATTGAAACGATGACCTGTGATCTTAGCCGCACAGGGCTAGGCGTTGATATTCTCAAACGCTCGTTTCTCGACAATTTGTTCTATGTGCTGGGCAAGTTTCCAGGTCTTGCCAGCCAAAACGACTACTATCAGGCACTGGCCTATACCGTGCGCGATCGCATGCTTCAGCGCTGGATCAACACTGCTGCGACCTACACCACGAGTGGGTCGCGCACCGTGGCGTATCTTTCCGCAGAGTTTTTGATGGGGCCTCACCTGGGTAACAATCTGGTCAACCTCGGCATTTATGACCAGACTAAGCAGGCAATGACCGAGCTTGGTCTTGATTTTGATGACCTGCTAGAGCAAGAAGAAGAACCAGGATTAGGCAACGGTGGACTGGGTCGATTAGCGGCCTGCTATCTCGATTCTTTAGCGACCTTAGACATTCCGACCATTGGCTACGGCATTCGCTACGAGTTTGGGATTTTTGCCCAAGATATTAAAGATGGTTGGCAGATTGAGCTAACGGACAAATGGCTCAAAGCCGGAAACCCATGGGAGCTACCCAGACCAGAGTGGGCTGTTTCCGTCAAAATTGGGGGACATACCGAACACTATGTCGATAATCACGGCAATAAGAAAGTTCGGTGGGCACCCTATCAGGTTCTACAGGGCATCCCTTACGATACGCCCATCATGGGCTATAAGACCAATACTGCGAACACCCTAAGGCTCTGGACGGCTCAGGCACCAGAATCCTTTGACTTTGGCGCTTTTAACTCCGGCGACTATGTGGGTGCAGTCCACGAGAAGGTGTTTTCAGAAAATATTTCTAAGGTTTTGTACCCTAACGACGATGGCTCCCAGGGTAAGCTACTGCGCTTAACCCAGCAGATTTTCTTTGTGTCTTGTTCTCTTCAAGACATGATCAGAATTCTGAAGCGTCAGGGCATTCCCATCGATCATTTTCATGAGAAGTTTGCAGTTCAGCTCAACGACACCCATCCCGCCATTTCAGTGGCGGAGCTGATGCGGTTGCTCATTGACGATCACGATCTCCCGTGGGACAAAGCTTGGTCTATTACGCAAAAAACCTTGGCCTACACCAACCACACCCTCATGCCAGAGGCATTAGAGCGTTGGCCGATTGATTTGTTCTCTCAAATTTTGCCGCGCCATCTCGAAATCATCTATGAAATAAACCTTCGTTTCTTAGATGAGGTTCGGATTCGCTTCCCCGATGATGATGCGCGACTGGCACGAATGTCGCTGATTGATGAAAGTGGCGATCGCTATGTTCGTATGGCTCACTTGGCCTGCGTGGGCAGTCATGCCATTAATGGGGTGGCAGCACTCCATACCGACCTGCTGAAGTCAGACGTTCTCAAAGATTTTTGGGAGATGTACCCCGAAAAATTCAGCAATAAAACCAATGGCGTCACACCCCGTCGGTTTATGGTGCTGAGCAATCAGCCCCTTGCCAAACTGATTACCGAAAAAATTGGCGATCAGTGGGTACGCAATCTAGATGAACTGCGAAAAATTGAAGCCTATGTGGATGACACTGAGTTTCAGCAGCGATGGCGACAAATCAAACTCGATCGTAAACGGGATCTTTCGGTCTACATTCAGAATCATTACGGGCTAACGGTAGACCCTACGTCACTGTTTGATATTCAGGCTAAGCGCATCCACGAATACAAGCGTCAGCATCTCAACGTGCTGCACATCATCACGCTGTATAACCGCATTAAGGCCAACCCTGATGCCGACATTACGCCGCGTACATTCCTGTTTGGGGGCAAAGCTGCTCCGGGCTACTACATGGCGAAGCTGATTATTAAGCTAATCAACTCCGTGGGCGATATCGTCAACCGCGACCCAGATGTGCGGGGACGGCTTAAGGTGCTGTTTATGAAGAACTTCAACGTGAAGTTTGCCCAGCGTGTTTACCCTGCTGCTGACTTATCAGAGCAAATTTCAACCGCAGGGAAGGAAGCTTCTGGAACGGGCAACATGAAATTTGCGATGAATGGAGCCATGACCATTGGTACCTTAGACGGTGCAAATGTCGAAATCCGTGAGGAAGTAGGGGCTGAAAACTTCTTTTTGTTTGGGTTAACCGCAGAAGAAGTTTATGCCAAACGCGCCCAAGGCTATCAGCCGATGGACTACTACCACAGCAACCCTGAGCTAAAGCTGGCGATCGACCGAATTTCGTCTGGCTTTTTCTCTCATGGCGATGGTGACATTTTTAGGCCAGTGGTAGACCTGCTATTGCACCAAGATCCTTACTTTTTGTTTGCAGATTTTGAATCCTATATTGCTTGTCAGGATGAGGTTAGCTTGGCCTACCGCGATCAGGAGCGCTGGACGCGGATGTCGATTCTGAATGCGGCACGAATGGGCAAGTTCTCGTCTGACCGTTCGATTCACGATTACTGCAATGAGATTTGGAATGTAAAGCCAGTCCCTGTAGAGCTGTCAGCTTACTGTTAAGCACCTGATCCGTTTCAGTGGGAGGCTTTTGTCCCTCATAGCCACCAAACACCAAATGGCTCTCAAATCGTTAAGGTTTGAGAGCCATTTGGTTAGCTGGGCATGAATGATGAGGCATCGGTCTGTAAGAATTACTGTGAGATTTACGGAGGCATAGAACCTTGAGTGGTCTGAAGACCTCACGCTTAAGGTAGGCTAGGGTTGCCCTAGCTGTATTCAAGTCTCTAGCAAGGCTCAATTGAGTCTCGAATGCAGTCAAAGGAATTGTTCTGTTGTGTCAATGAGGAGCCATTCGTGCGAACTCAGCCCATTTTAATTGCAGGTTTAGTGTTATCTCTTGGTTTGGGCGCTTTTGCACCCCTTCGCGTGACGGCGCAAGCTAAACCCGTTTTGCCATCCCCAGCCAATGCCCTTCAGCTTTATGAACTGTTTAAGCGCGGTAAGGCTTTAATTGATGCGGGCAAGTATGACGCGGCGCTTCAAATCTATCAACAGGCTCAGCCTTTAGACCCCAAAAATGCCCGGATCGTCTCAGCGATTGGGTTCATTCAGGCGCAGCAGGGTGCCTATAAAGAGGCGGTGGCGACCTATCAACAGGCGATCGCCCTAGAGGGTCGTGACCCCAATTTTTACTATGCCCTGGCCTTTTCGCTTGCCAATCTCAACGACTACAGAAATGCGGCTGACGCATATCAGCGCGTCATTGAGCTTGACCCCAAGCGAACCGATGCCTATGAGGGGTTAGCCGTTATCTATAGCCGTCAGCGGAACTATACGAATGCGCTGAAGCTGTATCAAAAAATAGTGGTCATCGACCCTAAAAATGCGAATGCCTACCGCGCGTTGGGTATTTTAGCACTGCAGCAACAGCAGACTTCTGAGGCGATCGCAGCGCTGCAAAAGGCGGCACAGCTTGCGCCTAAAAATGGAGAAGTGCAAATCGGGTTAGCCTATGCATTTCTGTCTCAGGGCAATATCGAGAGCGCAACCGCTGCCGCTAAACAGGCAATGGCCTTAGAACCCCGAAATGCCAAGGTCAACGTCAAAGCAGGCAATATTTTGCAGGGGCAAGGGAGCTTAGATGAGGCTTTAGAAGCCTATCGCCGCGCCACCAATGCCGACAGTAAACTGCCCGATGGACACATTGGCGTTGGCGATATTTTGCGGACGAAAGGGGATTCTTTAGGGGCACTGGTGGCCTATCGTCAAGCCATCCAAAGTCAGCCTCAAAACCCGATTGCCCACCATCGGGCAGGGCTTGCACTTCAAGATCGCAACCGCAAAGAAGAGGCGATCGCCGAATTTAGAACGGCGCGGCAGCTTTATTTAAGCCAAGGCCAAGGCCAGTCCGAAGAATTTCGCAAGCTCAGCGCCCTGCTCCAAGGCTTAGGGGGTTAGGGACATGGTTGTGAATGAAATAAAATAGCGTTCAGGTTTTGTAGATTATTTATGGAACTATCCACAGATCTATCCATTAAGACCTGTCTATTTGACGACGAAAGTGCAGCAATCCGTCACATCAGAACGGCAGTCTTTCATGAAGAGCAGGGCATTGACCCCGCTCTAGATTGGGATGGTCTAGATCAAAAGTCTATTCACTTAGTGGCGAAAGTTTGCGGCGAAAGTGCAGGCGTTGCTCGTCTGCGAGAAATGACTGGTTCCTCTGGTCTTAAACTCGAAAGATTAGCGGTTCTAAAACCTCATCGCCAGCAGGGGATTGGAGCTGAAATTGTGCATACGGCGATCGCCTACAGCCTATCTCAGAGCTACACAACGCTGACGCTTCATGCCCAACTGTCCGCTGCCAAGTTTTATGAACAGCTTGGATTTGTCGCCATTGGAGAACCGTTTGAAGAGGCTGGAATCACGCACCTCAAAATGGAGCAGTCCCTCACGGGGCTAGAGATGGGCTTAGAGAAAGGTTAATCAGGCACAAAGACTGAAGTGTTAGACTCATTGGGTTCAAGCTGAAGGCACACAACGCGTTTTTGATATGGAAGAATCACCCTACGTCTTTTTTCTCGGATTTGCCTTTCTGTGGATCCTTTTGGGACTAGGAAGCGTATTCTTCGTCGTGAAGTCCCAAGGGCCAACGGCTAAAATTCCAGCCGAAGCGCTAATCGTTGCAATCCCTATTCTGGCAGCCTTTGTGATTGCGCTGACCTTTGGCGCAATGTCTCTATAAATGTCCAAAAAATAAACGCTCGAAAAAAGCGCCAGCGGAACGATTGAAGTCCGCTGGCGCTTTTTAATAGGCTTTAAGCCCTAGTTTTCTCTAAACTGATCCACTTCTTCGGTGTAGCGAATAGGCAGAACGTACTCCAAGTTTTCGTGGGGACGAGCAATGATGTGGGTAGAAAGCACTTCGCCGCCATTAACACGCTTTGCAGATTCAACACCCGCTGCGATTGACGCCTGTACTTCAGAGACATTGCCCCGAATAATGACCGTCACGCGACCGCTGCCAATCTTTTCGTAGCCCACTAACGTGACGCGGGCTGCTTTTACCATTGCATCAGCCGCCTCTACCACGGCAGGAAATCCCTTCGTCTCAATCATTCCAACCGCAATTGACATAGTGCGCTCCTAAACGTTTTCGGTGTTTTTTTGTCATTGACAGACAGTTAATTGACAAGTACTTAAGCGACTGCCATCGAAACGTTTTTACACGGAGGTGGCGATTGTTCAAATTCTTTATCAAAACTTCATCTAAGACCCTGAGGCTATTGTGAGACAGCCTTAAGATAGTTGTCTTTTGATGACATGGGTTTCAGTAATCGCATCAGGATTAAAGCATTGCCTCAGTTAATATACAACGCGGTGGGTCACTTTATCTGAGATATCTAAGATCCTTTCACAAGCCTGTTTCTGAAGTATTGCAACGCGACAGATCGGCACTCATCCGTCGCTAAATCTCTACCTTGATCGTTGTGGGCGCTCACGTTCTGACGCGATGGCCTTCGTTTTTTAAGATCTTTGTAGGGTCTTCCCCTCTTTTGGGATAGTGTGAATGCCTTTGCCTAAGTTACAATGGTGCGCAAGATGAACAATTGATGGCACGGCTTCTTTGTTGGTTAAGGGGATCCTCCCTGGTCGGTTAAAATGCTTCGCCACAGTACTCAAGTCTTAAACCCTGTCTTCTACTCTGGAATTTTCTTATGTCGATTTACGTTGGTAACCTCTCCTATGACGTTACGCAAGAAGATCTAACTTCTGTGTTTGCTGAGTATGGCTCTGTAAAAAGAGTTCAGCTTCCTACAGACCGCGAAACAGGCCGTATGCGTGGATTCGCGTTTGTTGAAATGGGTAGTGACGCTGAAGAAGAAAAGGCGATCGCTGAACTTGACGGCGCTGAATGGATGGGTCGTTCTTTGAAAGTTAACAAGGCTAAGCCTCGCGAAGACAATCGCGGCGGTGGCGGTGGCGGCGGTCGCC
>JAGVDA010000162.1 GCA_020058975.1 Thermosynechococcus sp. WC_1
ATCCTTCTTCATCATGGAATCATCTTTTTTCATCATTGCTCCATCCTTCTTCATCATGGAATCATCTTTTTTCATCATTGCTCCATCCTTCTTCATCATCATGGAGTTGTGCTTCATCATCTTGGACGGCGTAAGCCTAGATGAATAGCAATACAGATTCACTTCATTGTTATGGCGATAACAGTACTTTCCCTTTATCTGCGTTTGGCTCAGCGTATATCCAGGGGGCATAGTAGACCCAGCCAACGCCGCAGTATCAGAACCTAAAAGTCCAATGCCGCCAATAGTTACGCCCATAAATGCACTAAGAATCGTTGATTTGAAGATGCGATGAGTCATGTTCATGAGCTAGTGTCTTTCTTGCAACTGCAAGCTCATTCTAAAAACGCTTCCTTAAAACCAACAGGCAAAATCCTTAGTAAGAGATGAGAAAGCCCTGAGGAGAAGCCAATGTTCCCATTGAGCTTAAATAATCCTTCAGGCTAATTCCTTCGGTAGAGTTCACTGCTCATGATTCAATTCTGAGAGATCTTGATTAAGTTTTGTATGCTATCTCGTCAAAATTGAGGAAGCCAAGAGAGGTGAGTATTTTTACTCAATTTCTAACAATAAAAATTACATCAGTTGCTCAATATAGACAATCCGAAGATTTTCTTCACGCTTGACTTGATCCCCAATCTTTTAGTATTCAATGAAAATGAATGATCCCTGAGTGCTTATGTAAACTTTAACAACGAGTCATTCATTTTCTAAAACCCTTTGCATATACTAAGAAAAATTGATTCAAGGCTAAGTTTCAAATCAACCCATTAAACCAACCCATTAAACCCAGCGGGAGGACTCAGCATGACATTAGCGCAAGTGCAAGAATTACCTAAAAATCAAGCTGTCAGAACGGTCAGAAGCTTCTTGATCTGGACTTTCACTTTAACGGTGTGTTGGCTGGTTGTCGGTTTTCCACTGGTTTTCTTAATTACGACCATCGGCTCTCTGTTTGCAATTTCCCTTCAGGCTATTTTGCCCACAAGTGCCGTTTTAGTCGTTGCAGGAGCCATTTTATCCATCAATATTTTAGTGATCTTGTTTGGTGCTGGGCTTCTAACCCTCAAAGGCATCCATCCCCATGAAGTGCAGTGGCTGCGCTGGCTCAATGGGCAAGCGAACCCCAGTCATGGCTCCGTTTTTGCGTCCTGCCCTCTGACCTGTGAGCGTCCTTCTGTAGAGCGTCATTAAAGGCTTTTAATGGGTTTTGCAGCTTAACATTGCAACGTTATAAAGCCTCAAATCATTTTAAGCCCGGTTACGACCGGGTTTTTTCATGGCAAAATACGAGACAATTTAGGACGAGAACTCACGATGTGAGAACTCATGCGACAAAACTCGCGCACCAACGCTATCCGTTCAGCCTGGAGCATTCATGGCAACCGTTCCCATTCGTATTGCAATTGTTTTGGGTACCCGTCCCGAAGCCATCAAGCTCGTGCCTGTTATCAAAGCATTTCAGGAGGCAGACTTTTGCAGTACCCAGGTCATTTTGACAGGTCAGCATCGAGAAATGGTGGCTCAGGTGATGGACTTTTTCCATCTAACAGCAGATCATGATCTGGCAATCATGCAACACGGTCAAACCCTAACTCAAATTACCTGTCGCAGTTTAGAGGGTTTAGAAGACTATTTCAAAACCAATCGTCCTGACTTGGTATTGGTTCAGGGAGACACCACCACAGCACTTTCTGCTGCACTTGCGGCCTTTTACCAGCTTATTCCAGTGGGTCATGTCGAGGCTGGCTTACGCACGGACGATTTATTTAACCCCTATCCAGAAGAAGCAAACCGTCGCCTCATTTCTCAAATTGCCCAGCTTCACTTTGCCCCCACGTCTTTATCGGCAGAGAATGTCAGGCATTCAGGGGTCAAAACCGGAATTCACCAAACGGGCAATACCGTCATTGACACGCTCATCATGGTGGCGGCAACCCATCCTTCATGCCCCATCCCTAATCTCAACTGGGATCAGTACCGCACTATTTTAGCCACCGTCCACCGCCGCGAAAACTGGGGACAGCCCCTTCACAATATTGGACAAGGATTTCTCAAGATCCTAGAGCAGTTCCCTGATACGGCTTTAGTTTTACCTCTCCATCGCAACCCTACCGTTCGGGAACCCCTAACGCAGCTACTGGGCAATCATCCTCGCGCCTTTTTAATTGAGCCATTAGACTATACCGATCTTGTCGGAGCCATTCAGCGCTGTCATTTACTCATGACAGATTCCGGCGGTCTTCAAGAAGAAGCACCCAGTTTAGGCAAACCCGTTTTGGTTCTGCGAGATACCACCGAGCGTCCAGAGGCCGTCCATGCTGGCACTGCAAAGCTCATTGGCACAAACGCAGACGATATCTTTGCCGCTGCCGCTGAATTGCTCACTAATTCTGCCCTCTATGACCAAATGGCGACAGCCATCAATCCTTTTGGAGATGGTCATGCCTCCGAGCGGATTGTGGACATTGTGCGCGGCTATTTTGAGATTTAGCAGCACCGAGATCCACTTTCTGTTTTAAGCGCTGTCAATGCATTAAATGCATATCAGTCATGCAGAATTGAGCTGCCAAGGTATCTATTAATACTAAATCCTCTGGGGAATTGCTTTAGCTTTAATTAAGATTTGAGCTAAACTCCAAGTTGTGTGCTTAGTTCCCTAACCCAATGGATCCTCAAGTGTCTTTCTTGCTGAGCTAGAGCATGATTTCATCCTAGCGAGAGCATTGGCACAGTCTAAAGTTAGAAGTTTTTAGGTTGCAGAGTATCTATGGCTGTATCAGTTGTGAAATATGCCTTGGTGGGCGTTCGGATTCCACTTAACTTCTATCGAGCATGGTTAAAGAAGGGGCAAGGTTTACTTCAGGGAATGTATTTTTACATTCTGAACCACAGCTTCAATGACCCCAAGCTAGCCCATTGGATTTGTCGGCTTGTGCCTGCCCAGTGCCCCTTTGAGAGAGACGTACGGGTCTTGGGCCGAGAATTTCATATCCCCGCACTTTGCAAACTCAATCCTTTTTACGAACAGTTGGCCGCACTCCGGTTTAGTGCTTTGTCGTATTTATCTGAAGACTGTGGGGAAGATGTGTTGCCCTACTGTCAGTAATTCTAATCTCAGTATATTGTCTTAGCTCCGTTGTGAACTAAGGCATATTAAGGCTAGCAGCAGCGCTGACGCGGCGTGACGGATGTCTTGGCAGGTCGCTCTCATCATAAATTTCGCCAACCAGTTCTTCAATCACGTCTTCTAGGGTGACAAGACCCACCGTTCCGCCATACTCATCTACAACAATGGCAAGGTGAAGCCTTTGCTGAAGCATCTCTTTGAGTAAATCTGCCACGCGCTTTGTTTCAGGAATATAGACCGGAGCATCCATTGCGGCTGACACTAACTCGTTGCCATGAAACTTCAGGTACTGTACGGCTCGCTTAAGGTGAATAACCCCTACAATTTCGTCCTTTGACTCACCCTGAACTGGAAGGCGAGAATAGCCGCTATCAAGGCAAACGTCAATGACCTCTTGAATGGTAGCCTCGTGGGAAATCGTACACATTTCTGTCCGTGGTTTGACAACCTGTCGTGCGCTTAGGTTATCTAGTGCCAAGGCTTTATTTAAAAGCTGATGTTTTTGAAGGTCAAGCTGACCTCTGCCCCCCAGAACCTCAATCATTAGCTCTAAATCTTCGACCGACTCACTGGGAGCCACCATGTTTCCCTGTAGAAGGCGGAGCAGTCTGTGCGTGATCGCCTCAAATCCGTAGATAATGGGCGCTAAGGCTACAGAAAGCCAGTAGATTGGCCGTACCACCACCCGAAAAATGGGCATGGAATGATTGATGGCTAAAGACTTTGGCGTAATTTCGCCAAAGAGCAGCAGCAATACGGTAGAAACCCCTGTTGCAATGCCAACGCCTGCACCGCCCAGCCACAAGACAAAAAGGTTACTGGTTAAGATTGCGGTGGCGTTATTGACTAGAGTGTTGCCGATTAGGAGCGTGGTAATAAATCGCGCGCGCTTTTCTAAAACGAGCCGGAATAAACCTTCGGGATCGCCCTCTTCTTTCATGAGCGATCGCAGCTTCAGGTTATCCAGAGCCGTAATGGCTGTTTCTGAACCTGAAAATAAAGCGGACAGTAGAATGAGCATCGCCAAAATTGCGATATCAAACTTCAAGTCTCCTAACACTGATTCAGTGATGAGGAAACGCGGGGCATCAATCCACTGAAAAATCACGGAGAAAATATCGTGCGTAAGCAGGATTAAAAAGACTTATCCCAAATCATATCGCTTCTGCCCTAGGGCAGAAGCGAACAGGTCAGACTTTCCTAATGGTTAGTAATTTTCAACTAGTAGGTTTCAACGTGCCAGCGGCCTGCTTTTTTGAGGGTGCGCTGGTAGTCAGCCCAAACCACGCCATTTTTGCTGGCTGCGGATGCCATCCCTTCATCAATGCCGCCTTCCATGCCTTTTAGTCCACAGATATACACATGGGTGTTATCCTTTTGAACCAATTCCCAGAGCTGGTCGGCATTTTCTTGAATGCGGTGCTGAATATACATCTTGCCACCTTGAGCATTTTGCTGCTCTCGGCTGATGGCATTGGTGACACGCAGATGATCGGGGAACTCCGCCTGAAGGGCTTCAAGCTCCTCTTTATAAAGCACATTCGCCGTGTAGGCTACGCCAAAGAATAGCCATGCCAGACCCTTGAATTGATAGTCTGGGTTTTGTGCGCGCTCCTTAAACATTCGCCAAATAAAGGCACGGAACGGTGCAATACCAGTTCCAGTCGCCATCATGACAATGGTGGCATCGGGGTCGCTGGGGAGTAACATTTCTTTGCCCACAGGCCCCGTAATCTTGACATCTGCACCCACCGCTAAACTGGTTAAAAAGGTAGAGCAAACACCCTCCACTTTTTCCCCGCTTTCGGGATGCTTATATTCAAGCTTACGGACGCACAATGAAACCGTTTTGTCATCGAGGTGATCGCCGTGGCGGGTGGAGGCAATGGAATAGAGCCTAATCTTATGGGGCTTGCCCTTATCGTCAGTGCCATCGGGAATAATGCCGATACTTTGGCCTTCTAGATAGCGCAAATTTCCTTCAGAGAGGTCAAAGGTCAGATGTCTAACGGTACCTTCTCCGCCTTCGCGCACCAGTTCTTCGTTAGAGATGCATTTGCCCACAAA
>JAGVDA010000150.1 GCA_020058975.1 Thermosynechococcus sp. WC_1
CCTTCTAAAAGCGGATTCTCCTACCCCCTCTACAACTTCTCGCCTACTGCCTCGGTCTAAGCTCAAGTTCTCAGACCCACGCCTGGTGACTCGGCAAACCACTGCCGATACTTGGCGGGTAGGGGCGGCTACGTTCTCGCGCTCACGGGTGGCGATCGCCATTAGCCTCAGAGCCATTGATTCTGAGATGGCGGCGATTCGCAGCACTTTTCTGCTTTCTATTATCACCATACTGCTGCTTATTGCAGGAGCAGCCTGGATTCTCTCGGGCCGTGCGCTCAGGCCAATCCGGCAGTTAACCCAAGCCATTCGACAAGTGACGGTCAAAGGGCTAGATCAGCGGGTACCCGTAGGTGATGCTGACCTAGAGTTTGCGGCATTGATTCAGGTTTTTAACCAAATGCTCGAAAATCTAGATCGCAGCTTTCATCACGCCTCTCGCTTTAGCGCCGACGCTGCCCACGAACTCAAAACGCCCCTTGCTATTTTGCAGGGAGAGCTAGAGCAGGCCATTCACAAAGCAGATCGAGGCTCAGCACTACAGCAGCATCTCAGCAGTCTGCTGGATGAAGTGCGTCGCCTCAGCGGCATTGTGCGGAAGCTGCTGCTGCTGTCCTTAGCCGATGCGGGGCGAATGAACCTTCACCTCATCAGGGTTAACGTATCGGAACTGCTGCTGCAAATGCTTGAAGATATTGAGCTGCTTGATCCTAGTTTGACGGTAGAAGCTGAAATTGCCCCAGATCAGTGGGTCTTGGGCGATCGCGATTTACTGGCTCAAGCGCTACATAACCTGATTACTAATGCGGTGAAGTATAACCTTCCCAACGGCTGGATTAAACTTGATGCTGTTCACAGTCAGACAAAGGTATTCGTGACCGTTACCAATGCCTCAAAGTCTATTTTGCCCGAAGACCGCGATCTCATTTTTGATCGATTCCACCGAGGCGATGCGGCGCGGACTAGACATATTGAAGGCACGGGTCTAGGACTAAGCCTTGCCCGAGAAATTGTACGGGCGCATCACGGTGATATTGCACTTATGCCTACTCCCCTTGGACAAGTCTCGCTAAAGCTGAGTTTGCCGTTGTCCAAGAGAAAATAAGGCACTGAGTAAGGCTTTACCCCTAGGTATTGAAACCTGCCAAAATCTAAGTCAGGTTGAGATTAACGACAGGTCGATTGAGCCGCTGTAATTGCTGGGGCGTAATGGCATCCAGCTTAACCGCCACCTGATCGGAGATCGCAACTTCTGCCCACTTCTACCCGCACAGCAGGATCGCTCAGCAAGGTGCCACTGGTCAGCACCGCCACGAGCTTGGCAGTTGTGGCATTAATCATCTGCACAATGTCGCCCAGATTGACGACAATATTACGAATCAGCAAGCGACCGATGGGGGTAACTTCCCCATGGTTAGGGTTGAGCGTTAGCAATCCATCAATCGCCAGGGCTTCTAGAACTGAATGCTCCGTTGCAAAGTAATCGTCGAAGTCCCCATCAAAGTGGAGGTGATATTTTTCCTGGATCGCGTCTTTCGACAGCCGGAACTGACACATCAATTCCATAACAAGGATATATTCTGAAGGCTTTAAAGACTGATCCAAAAGGTCTACCCGTTTTTCTGAACAACCCCTAGGGTAGAGCCAGCAGAACTAATCCTTAACCCAAATCCGCCACAATCAACATGTGAGGTAAAGGAATCTCTTCCATTGGTGCAGCTAACCTTACGCAGGATATTAAGTTATGGTCTTCACCTCTTTAACTCCAATGCTTTCAGACATCAGTACATTTGGCAAAGCTCGGTCAACCATAGCAGGCAGTCCCCTGAGTACAGAAGAACTCGCTAAAACCCATGCCTACTGGAACGCCTGTAACTACCTTGCCGTTGGCATGATTTATCTACGAGAAAACCCGCTTCTAAAAGCGCCACTTCAACCAGAACACATCAAAAACCGACTTTTAGGACATTGGGGTTCTAGCCCTGGTATGTCTTTCACCTATATTCATCTCAACCGACTGATTAAGAAATACGACCTGAATCTGATCTTTCTGGCAGGGCCAGGTCATGGCGCACCAGGCATTTTAGGGCCTGTTTATCTAGAAGGAACCTACTCTGAGGTTTACCCCGACAAAAGCGAAGACGAGGTAGGTCTAAAGCATTTCTTTAAGCAGTTTTCCTTTCCAGGTGGCATTGGCAGCCACTGTACGCCAGAAACCCCTGGCTCTATCCATGAAGGGGGCGAGCTGGGCTACAGCGTTTCCCACGCTTACGGCACGGCCTTTGACAACCCAGATTTAATTTCTGTGGTGATGGTTGGTGATGGCGAGGCTGAAACGGGGCCATTGGCAACGGCGTGGCACTCTAATAAATTCCTTAACCCCCTTAGAGATGGTGCAGTGCTGCCCATTCTGCATCTCAATGGCTACAAAATTAATAACCCAACGCTACTCGCGCGCATTAGCCATGACGATCTCGAAAGCCTCTTTAAGGGCTATGGCTACACGCCCTATTTTGTGGAAGGCTCTGACCCAGAAAGTATGCACCAGGCAATGGCGGCAACTTTAGAGCACTGCATCATCGAAATCAAACAGATTCAGGCCGCAGCCCGCAGCAGCGGCGTGGTTGACCTGCCGCACTGGCCCATGATTATTCTGCGCAGTCCGAAGGGATGGACAGGCCCTAAGGAAGTGGATGGTCATAAAGTTGAGGGTTTTTGGCGATCGCACCAAGTTCCCATTGCCAACATCCAAAGCAACCCCGCCCATCTTCAGCTACTAGAAGACTGGATGCACAGCTATAAACCAGAGGAGCTGTTTGACGAGGCAGGACGACTGATTGCAGAACTGAGAGAGTTGGCTCCTCGGGGCGATCGCCGCATGAGTGCCAACCCCCACGCCAATGGCGGGGTACTCCGCAAAGCGCTGAAGATGCCAGACTTTCGAGACTATGGGGTCGAAGTTGCGACACCCGGTACCGCAGAAGTAGGCAATACCCTGCCCTTAGGCAATTTCTTGCGCGACATTATGCGCAACAACATGAGCAACTTTCGGGTATTTGGTCCTGACGAAACCGCTTCTAATAAGCTCCAAGCCGTCTACGAAGTCAGCAAAAAAGTCTGGATGGCAGCATACTTCCCCGAAGATGCGGACGGCAGCGAACTGACCACCGACGGTCGCGTCATGGAAATGCTGAGCGAACATACCCTCGAAGGCTGGCTCGAAGGCTACCTGTTGACGGGTCGCCACGGCTTCTTTTCGACCTACGAAGCCTTTGTTCATGTGATTGACTCCATGATCAACCAGCACTGTAAGTGGTTAGAAATCTCCAGTCACATTGCTTGGCGCTCTTCTATTGCATCCCTCAATCTACTTATTACCTCTACCGTCTGGCGACAAGATCACAATGGCTTTACCCACCAAGATCCTGGCTTTTTAGACGTGGTGCTGAATAAAAGCCCAGATGTGGTTCGGGTATATCTCCCGCCGGATGCCAACACGCTGTTGTCAGTTGCAGATCACTGCCTTCGCAGCACCGATTACGTCAACGTCATCGTCTCTGATAAGCAGGTTCACTTACAGTACCTGGATATGGCAAGCGCCATCCAACACTGCACCAAGGGGTTAGGCATTTGGGATTGGGCCAGCACCGATAAAGGCCAAGAGCCAGATGTGGTGATGGCCTGCGCTGGGGATGTCTTGACCCAGGAAGCCTTGGCTGCAACCGTACTCCTGCGGGAGCAGTTTAGCGATCTCAAAATCCGGTTTATTAATGTGGTCGATCTGCTGGCACTCCAGCCAGATACTGAGCATCCTCACGGACTGTCTGACCGAGATTTTGACTCTCTATTTACCCTAGATAAGCCGATTATTTTTAACTTCCACGGCTATCCGTGGCTGATTCACCGTCTCACCTATCGGCGCACCAATCATCGCAATCTGCATGTCCGTGGCTACAAAGAAAAGGGCAATATCAATACACCCCTTGAGCTTGCCATTATTAATCAAGTTGATCGCTTTAGCTTGGCGATGGATGTGATTGACCGCGTACCTAAACTGAAGGTAGCAGGTGCCCACGCCAAGGAGCATTTTAAGAACCAGCAGATTGAGTGCCGCAACTATGCCAACGAGCATGGGATTGATCCAGCCGAAATTGTGAACTGGAAGTGGCCTTACTAAATACCATGAAAATCCTAGTCCTCAATGCAGGTTCCAGTAGCCAAAAGAGCTGTGTTTATGACATTACGGGTGCCACTTTACCCC
>JAGVDA010000574.1 GCA_020058975.1 Thermosynechococcus sp. WC_1
CCAAGGAAAGCTTTAAAGGGCTACAGACCAGCCGAGAGCTACTGGTGATGGAGCCAAGGGACGTAGAAAACCTGCGCCCCGATAAGGCATGGATGGCGATCGCCATTACCCTTGGTGTGATTGTAGTATCCGCCTTTAACTGGATGCCCATTTTAGTCAGCGCCTTACTAGGCGTAGCCCTGATGGTGATCACAGGCTGCTTAAAGCCTGGAGAAATCTATGGTGCAGTGCGCTGGGATATTATCTTTTTGCTGGCGGGGCTGCTGCCCTTGGGCACCGCAATGGATAAATCCGGTGCGACCAAGTGGTTGGCATCTCAGCTCTTAAGCGTGGGGGGACACCTCTCTGGCTTTTGGGTGCTGGTGTTTTTCTATATTGCCACCACGCTTTTGACCGAAATTTTGTCCAATAATGCCGCAGTGGTGCTGATGATTCCCGTTGCGGCGGAAGTTGCCAAAACCTTGAGCTTAAACCCTTTAGCCTTTATCTATGCCGTGACCTTTGCAGCCTCTAATAGCTATCTCACGCCCATTGGGTACCAGACCAACACAATGGTCTATGGGCCAGGGGGCTATAAGTTTTTAGACTTTACCCGTGTGGGGGCACCCCTCAATCTCATTTTGACCATTTTGACTCCGACGCTTATTGTGTGGCTTTATGGACTCTAACAGCGGCAGCACAGCACCCAACACGCCAGAATTTTGGGCAACGGTTGTGGCCTTTGCCAAATCTACAACCACTGAGGTTGGGGCGCAGCTCCTCAAAGATTTTGGGCAGATGCAGGCTCAAGAAAAAGAAGACGGCAGCTTGGTCACGCCTTCCGATCAGTGGGCAGATTTGGCGCTGAGAGAGGCGATCGCCCTCCAGTTCCCCAGCCACGGTGTTTTGAGTGAAGAAGTGGCGCATGTCTTCCCTGCTACAGACTGGTGTTGGGTGATTGACCCCATTGATGGCACCACAAACTTTACCCAAGGCATTCCGCTGTGGGCAATTTCCTTAGGGCTGCTGTATCAGGGCACGCCCGTGTTTGGCTGCATTTATCTCCCCACGCTAAACCAGCATTTTCATGGGTTTTGGTCAGCCCCAAATCAGGCTAACGGCTCATTTCTTAACGATAGGCCAATCAAAACCCGCGCCGATGCCCCTGGCTCTAACCAGTTCTTTAGCTTTTGCGCTCGCAGCATTAAGTATTTTCGCCATCCGTTCCCGTGCAAAATTAGGATGCTGGGCAGCTCCTGCTATAACTTTTTAACCGTCGCGGCAGGTATTACCCTAGGCTCAGTTGAAGCAACCCCTAAAATTTGGGATATTGCTGGGGTTTGGCCTATTGCCCAGGCCGCAGGGGCAACGTGGATTACGCTAGACGGGCAGACTTTATTTCCGCTAACGGTGGGCAAAAACTATGGGCAGCAGGCCTACCCGACGTTGGTCGTATCGCGATCGCAGTGGGTTGAGCAATTTCTTCCCTTCCTAAAAGATTTAGAGACGCCATAAAAATCTCAATGAACTATAGAATGATTGAGCGCATTTAGCCCAGCCGTTTGATATCCCTTTGCCTATGTCTGCCGTTACACCCCTTTACGAAGGGAAAGCAAAAATTATTTACCCCACGGATAATCCTGAAGTTTTGCTCTCCTACTTCAAAGATGACGCGACCGCCTTCAATGCCCAGAAAAAAGGGCAAATTATTGGCAAAGGCGCAATGAATTGTGCTATCTCTGCCCATTTGTTCAAGAAATTAGCGTCTAGCGGCATCCCCACCCACTTTATTGACCAGCCCAGCGCCAACGAAATGCGGGTAAAGGCCGTTTCCATTATTCCGATAGAAGTGGTCGTCAGGAACATTGCAGCAGGGAGTCTCTGTCAACAGACAGGACTCGCGTTAGGTACTGCTTTGCCCTTTGCCTTAGTCGATTTTTATTACAAAGATGATGCCCTGGGCGACCCGATGCTCAGTCCTGATCGGATTTTGCTGTTGAACATTGCAACCACAGATCAGATTGACCAGTTGCGGCAAATGGCCCTCAGCATCAACCAAATTCTGACTGAATTTTTCCAAAGCTGTAGCATCACTTTGGTCGATTTTAAGCTGGAATTTGGCTTTGATTCTCGCCAGCAGCTTTTACTCGCCGACGAAATCAGCCCTGATACCTGTCGTTTATGGGATCAGGCTGCCACCGATACGGCAGCACGAGTGCTGGATAAAGATCGGTTTCGGCAAGATTTAGGCAATGTAGAGCAAGCCTATGCTCAGGTGATGGAACGTGTACTGTCACAGGTCGTCTAGCGGGATGGTAGACGGTACGTTACAATCCCTCCTTGAGTCTAGCAAGGCAACGTAGCCCTAAATAGTGATCTCTAAGTAGTGATCTAAATAGTGGCTCTAGATTTTGACTAACGCTGTTGTCTGTGGTGTTTGAAGTGGCGCAAGAGACCTACCAATTTATGACCTCCTATTCATTAACGCTCTTTCGGACGGCACTAACGCTGTCTATTTTTGCAGGTGTAGCAACTCCTCTCGCTGCCCAAACAATCGCTGAGTCTAAAACTTTAGACCGTAAAGCTGGAACGTCTGAAGCGATCGCAGCAGCACTCCCATCACCGCAGCAAAACTCTGTCTCTTCCTTCTCATCACAGTCTACTTCACCCCTTATTGCCCAGACTTCCACTGACCCCGCAGCCCAGCCTACGCAGGTTTTTCCACTTCCCAAGTCTAACGTTGCCCCTGGCACTCCTCCACCTGCCGGAACAACACTACCTAGCGTCGTCCCATCGCCACCCGCTTCACCCACACCCGATAGCCCTCTCCCCGTTGAAACGGCTCCGGCTCCAGCAGATTCATCTACACCAGCGCCAGCCAGCCCTGACGTTCCACCGGCACCCACTGAGACGCCCCAACCCACCTCAGAAGAAGTGCAGCCTCCAGAGCGTCAGGTATTGGTATCTGAAGTGTTAGTAGAAGGCGTGGACGGTGAGCTTGTTGATCGGGTTTATGAGGCAATCTCCACGAGACCAGGTCTAATTACCACGCGATCGCAGCTTCAGGTTGACATCAACGCCATTTTTGCAACGGGTTTCTTTAGTGCGGTTCGCGCCGAGCCATCCGACACGCCTTTGGGGGTACGTGTCACCTTCATCGTGCAGCCCAACCTCGTCTTAAAATCTGTACAGCCTACAGGCAATCAAATCCTGACTCAAGAAAAAGTTGATGAAGTTTTTACGCCCCAATACGGCAAAATTCTGAATCTCCGCGATCTGCAAACGGGCATTAAGTCAATCAACCAGTTTTATCAAGACAAAGGCTACGTCTTAGGTCAAGTCACCGGATCGCCACAGGTTAGCGCAGATGGTGTCGTCACGCTTCAGGTTTCAGAGGGCGTCATTGAAAACGTAGACGTTCGCTACAAAAATAAAGACGGCGAACCCACCAAAGGCAGAACAAAAGCCTACATCGTCACCCGAGAAATGCGAACC
>JAGVDA010000488.1 GCA_020058975.1 Thermosynechococcus sp. WC_1
CATTTTCACTTTTTGACCAGACAGACTTTCCGGAATTGGAGCGGTCATACTTTCCGGAATTCACAGATGGCAAACTTTATCTGGTGCAGGCCAAACGCTATGCAGGTCTAATTGATGCGGCTCACTTACGGGAGTTTGAGAACACCGTTGGGCGGTATAGCGCTGCTGGGGGCTTCTTTGTCCACACGGGTAGGACTGGCGATACAGCAAAAGCTATTTCAAGGCAGCAGGGTCAGGTCACGTTACTAAGCGGTATGGGGCTAGTGGATTTTGTCCTGGCGCGTGGAGTGGCAAACGCTCAGCCTCAGATTGCGGTTGCTGAAACTGACGACCCCTGGTGATGGGCTAAGGCGATCGCCCTTCAATCGCACACCATCGCAACCCGCTCTCTCAGCCAATGCTCCCGCACCAGCTCACCTATGCTTTCCATCGTCTCCGATGGTCTTTGCATTAGCACCTCTGCCATATCGAAAGTGCGCTCCAGTTCGGCTGCGGTTTCATGGCAGTGCTGGAGAGTTGCAAAAGGTTGGCGTAGGAATATGTCGCCTGTCTCCGCGTCAGCTATCCAGTATCTCTGGGCACTTTGGCTGTGCAGGATAGTGAGGTGTTCTAGTGCAGGGCGTTTATCCAGACCTTGATCCAATTTCTCGCAGAGTAGCCGCTGTCCTCGGATGCGCTCCAGCTTTGAATAGCGTTCGACGCGACCCATCTCAATTCTGGACGGTGCTTCTGAGAATGAACGCGACTCAGATGAGACAGTCCGCCTGACTTTCACTAAGCCACGCTGGGGCTGTTTTCTATCGTCGGCTGAAGCGTTAGCTTGTTCTGCGCTCCGAGCTGCAACACCTTTGCGTCCCTCTGCGCCCCAACCAATGCGGATGCGCTTCACTTGCGGGGCTGGGTCTTCTGCGGGTGCTTTAGGCGTTGGCGCAGGCGATGGTCGCGTGGGCTTTGCTGCAAGGTTGGTGTAAATGATTTCGTTAGTCAAATACGTACCTCTGGTGACGGGGCTAGTTTAGCGAGAACTGGTGCCGTTTGCTCCAGCGGAAGGATACCAAGCTCAGGGTACAGCTGATGCGTCTGCTTCAGATATGCGATCGCCCCTTCCGGCGTAAACCGCTGATTGTAGTAGCCTCGCCAATGAAAGCGGATGCTCTCAGGCTTAATTCCTAGCTGTTGCTGAAGCTTTTGCTTAAACTGATGTTCCCCAGTTTCGCGGGTCATTTCTTTTTTCCAAAACCTATGTACCATCCATACAATGCCGCGATAGTAGCGCCAGCAAGCGCACCAGGAACAAGCCCAATTGCACCGCCTATTGATGCACCACCAGCGGTCATCACCGCAATACGATCGCATTTATCCCAAAAAATCTTTTTCTTTTCCTCTTCAGAATTTTCTGAGTTATTTCCAACTTGTGATTTTTCCATTTTTCTCCTTTAGGGGTGAGTCGCCCCACCCCCATAAACTAAACTCTACTTCGCGGTAGCATTCGTGTGCTTAGGCTTAGCTTCTGCCGCCTTACCCGTGCTGGCTTTCCGCTGTCTCTTCGGCACTCCAGTCGCCCCTGGCACCTGCAACGATGCTGCCAGCACATCCACTGCTGGAACCTCCGCTACAGGCTGCGGCTTGACCTTCGCAAACGTGACCGTATGGTCTACAACAAAAGCCAACGCTTCACGCGCCAAGCGATCGCCCTCCACAGACAACGCCAGCACAGCACGGGCAGACTTGAGCTGTGCGATCGTGACTTGGGCAATGGCCTCATTTACTTCTTCTTCGACGATTGCGAGAACATCCGAATCAAGTTGATCAAACTGAGTGAGAAAGTATCGCTCAACTCGAATGTCCTCAAGAATTGCTGCGATCGCCTCATCATCAGTCACAGCAAAAGCCTTCTCAACCGTAGGAACGATAACAGGCGCTGGCTTGAACCGAGCGTAAACATTGTCATAGAAGGCTACAGCATAGTGGTAGATAGTCTGCGCTGTCTCGATAGTCGTCGCTACTGCAACCACTCCACAGATGCCCAGCACAAGCGCATCCATCGCAGTTTCGCGGGTGATGTGACGGACGCGGCGGTAGGTGGCCTGAGCCTCGGCTGAAGTTAGCTCAGCACAGGCACAACAGAAGGCGGATTGAATCGGGTTGTGGGTGATTCCCGCTGCGTTCATCGCCCATGCGCCAGCATCGTTACCGCACTGGACATAGTAGCGAGATAAGTCTTTGAAAGTGGTTAGAAGTCGAGGTGCAATTGTTTTGCTGAAAGCTTTGAAAATGATGGGAGTGTAGCGAATTACTATTTGACTGTAGCCCTGGATTTCTGCTGTCCAACTGGGCAATTGCAATGCTGTTGCGTAAGTCATGATTTAATTCCTCTTTGATGTGGCGATAGCAACTGGAAAAACTGAAAAGCGTCAGTTGCTGTATGTGAAAATACTACTACTTTCTATTGGTAGTTAGCAAGTAGTTATTGATAGTAATATCTTATTGGATAATTGCAATTGATCAGTGAAGTTGATCGCCGCTATTTTTTTAAGAATGGTTAAAGAGATAAAACCCGCTTTTGATGGCGGGTTACGTTCACAAAGTGCTTGGCAATTGCATGAACAGGATTTATATTACAGGACATTCTTTCTTGAAGTGCAATCTTTAAGATTTAGCCGACACCTCTGGAAAATCTCGAATTCGTAGCTCAATAGGCCACCTTTGCGATCGCTCCACCCTCGCTTTGCTCAAGACGGCGGTGTTAAAAGGAAGGCGAGCACTAAGGATCGTGGATTTAATAACACCAGGAAGTTATATGAGAGATGGTAATGTCAAATCAACCCATCTTCAATGTTAAATGGCAAGTTATCCAAGAGAA
>JAGVDA010000217.1 GCA_020058975.1 Thermosynechococcus sp. WC_1
ACCGTTATACCGGTCGTCATCATAGGGTCTAGCTGAAGCATTTGAGGCTGTAGATAGAACTGAAGTGGCCGCAAGCACAAGCGCAACGGCACCCGTAAAGAGCCTAGTTTTAGTGTTCATGGGGCATTTCCTTCTAGAAGGATGTGTTGATTGGAGCCAGAAGCCAGCGCAGAATGAGTTGGCTTGAAGCAATAGGAATATCCTATGAGTAAAGATGCTGAGGCAAAGACAATTGTTCCTCAACGGAGCAGGGTAAGCGCAAGAAAAAGAGGTCATTAATGTGCTAGAGAGGGAAACATAGTTTATCCTTGGTTTGTCTAGATGTCTGAAGGTTTTGGCGCGCGCACCAAGTCCAAGAAAACCATAGCAAAGGCATCCAAGCTGCGCTGTGCTGTAGATGCCCAAAGCGTTCAAGCCCAATGGTTATCTCAATTTCAGAAGCTTAAAGACCCACGGAAGCCAAAAGGAACCGAACATATTTTTTCTGAGTATTGTCCTGATTGCGATACTAGCCACCATTGGCGGTGCCAGCGGATGGGAAGACATCGAACTGTACGCCCAAAGCCACCAAGCATGGCTGGGGACATTTTTAGACTTGAAGCACGGCATACCCCATGCCGACACCTATCGCCGTGTATTTGCCCTGATCCCTCCAGACGCTCTACAGGACTGTTTTCTAGGCTGGGTCAAACAGATTGTAGAAGCCACCGGAGCACAAGTGATTCCCATTGATGGGAAAATGCTTAAAGGGTCTTATGACCGAGGGGCTCGACAATCCGCTTTACACATGGTGAGTGCCTGGGCGAGTGAAAATCGTCTGATGTTGGGACAAGTGAAGGTAGAGAGCAAGACCAACGAGATTAAGGCCATTCCCGCCTTACTGAAATTTCTCGATATCACCGGATGCATCATCACCATTGATGCCATGGGCACTCAAACCGAGATTGCAGGGCAAATTGTCGATAAAGGGGCAGATTACGTCCTCGGTCTGAAGGCCAACCATCCCACGCTCGCGAATCAGGTCAGAGTCTGGTTTGAGCAAGCTCACCAAAATCGTTTTGAGGGGATTGAGCATCGTTATGATGGGCGCTTTGAGGCCGGACATCATCGCCGGGAGACCCGCAAAGTTTGGGCTGTTCCGCTTAGTGTAATGGGTGACTTGTCTCAGATAGCACGGTGGGCAGGGCTTAAACCCATTGTGATGGTATCGAGAGTCAGACGGTTGTGGAACAAGACGACCCGTGAAGTGATGTTTTATCTAAGTTCGCTACCTTGTGACGCAGTACTGCTCGGGCGAGCCATTCGTGCCCATTGGGAGATTGAAAATCAACTCCATTGGGTTTTGGATGTGACCTTTAGGGAGGATACATCTCGTATTCGTAAAGGCCATGGGGCTGAGAATTTCTCTCTCCTGCGGCGCATGGCGGTCGGTCTACTTAACCAGGAAAACTCCTCTAAGCGCAGTCTCAGGCAGAAGACCAAGAGGGCGGCAATGAGTCCTGATTACATGCTCGATGTACTGATGGCGGCGTTGATTCCCTGGCAATTTCTGGGAC
Source organism: Thermosynechococcus sp. WC_1 (assembly GCA_020058975.1). GTDB lineage: Bacteria > Cyanobacteriota > Cyanobacteriia > Thermosynechococcales > Thermosynechococcaceae > JAAURS01. Next base: position 1,557 of record JAGVDA010000217.1, read on the forward strand.
ACTTTTTCTTGCGCTTACCCTGTTTCAATGAGATGTGTCAGGCAGTCAGGAACTGGACAGTCTTAAGAGCATTATCAATAGCGCTGAACTTTGTGGCATTTCCGTAGATTTTGAACTTAAGAATTAGCATTTCATTATGTTAGTAATGCCTAATATAAAGCCGTCTTGCTAGAATGGAGCTTTAGCCCTAAATTTTTGATGAAGCGCAACAGTCCCTTCGCCCGCTTACGCCTGTGAAACCTCAGACCGAGGCTCAGCCCATACAGACCAGCATCAACGTAAAAACTAACCAAGAGACAGAGAACGAAAAAGTCCTTTGTCCTCATTGCAAACGTACTGCAACCAACGGTATTAAATGTAAAGGGCTTTGTGTTGCGGATGGCGACTATTGAGGTATGAACTTGCGACCGTTCAAACCGTGCACTTCAGCAAGTCTATGCTTTTTCTCGCAACCGATGGGTGTCTATAAAACCCGCAAAAGGCTTGCAATACTATCCACCGCTTCAAGCGTATGGATTTCCTCTAGGGCGGTGTGGAACGCGCCTTCGCGAACGGCATGCGTGACCACCACAATTTCTGCAAGACCATCCTGAATGCCAGTCTGTACCAAAGACTCTAAACTCACGCCATGATTGCCAAAACAGGTGCCTAACTTGCCAATGACACCCGGATGATCTTTGGTTAAAAACCGAACATAAAACCGCGTAATCAGTTCAGAAATTGGCTCAACCTGACTGTACGAGTGATGAGAACAGGCTAAGAGCGGATGGATGGACTGCGTATCTGGTTTGGCAGCGACCAATCCAGACTTCAGTAACGCTGCAACGTTGATAATATCTGAGACGACGGCGCTGGCAGTTGGCCCTGCCCCTGCACCAGGGCCAAAGAACATCACCTGCCCTAATGGCTCGCCTTCTAGCAAAATGGCGTTATAAACATCATTGACGCTGGCAAGGGGATGGGCTTTAGGCACTAGCGTCGCATGGACGCGCACCTGAAGACGATCAGGGATGCCAGTATCTGGGGAAGCTGCATTGGGGCGTTTAGCGATCGCCAGCAGTTTAATTACAAACCCCAGTTTATCAGCATAGGCAATATCTGACGCGCTGACCGCCCGAATGCCTTCACGGTGGACGTCATCGAGCTTAATGCGTCCCCCAAAAGCAAGGGAGGCCAAAATTGCAATTTTGTCTCCTGCATCTAACCCATCCACATCGGCGGTGGGGTCGGCTTCGGCGTAGCCAAGCTGTTGGGCATCTGCCAAGATGTCGTCAAAGCTGCGGCCTGACTGCTGCATTTGGGTCAGGATGTAGTTGGTGGTGCCGTTGAGGATACCCATCACTGAGGTAATGCGATTGGCACCCATCGACTGTTTTAGGGGCTGAATGACTGGGATGCCGCCTGCAACAGCCGCCTCAATCATGACGTAAACGCCAGCCTGATTTGCTGCTGTAAAAATTTCGTCGCCATGTCGGGAAATAACGGCTTTGTTGGCGGTGACGACGTGCTTGCCGTGGGCGATCGCCTGCAATATCAAACTTCGTGCTGGCTCAATGCCGCCCATTACCTCGACCACAACGTTGATATCAGGATCTGTGACGATGGATTCTAGATCGGTAGTAATGCACTCGGCTGGGATATGGATGGGGCGAGGTTTAGCGGGCGATCGCAGGCCCACGCGATGCAGTTCCAACGCCTGAAGTAAGGGGTGCCGCCCGTCTCGATCTTGAAAAATCGCTGCAACTCCAGCACCAACCGTACCCAATCCCAGTAGACCGACTTTGAAACCCACAGCTTTTTCCCAACTGATCTGTCA
>JAGVDA010000242.1 GCA_020058975.1 Thermosynechococcus sp. WC_1
GCAAGTCGAACCCCCGACCGCTTCTGCAACAGCTCTGGTGATTCCCATGACCGATATGGCAGAAGCTTGTGCGGCGATCGCCACGGCGTTCTATAACTCCCCCACTCGCAAGCTCAAAACCATGGGCGTAACCGGAACCAATGGTAAAACCACCACCAGCCACCTTATCGAAGCGCTTTTAAATCAAACCCAGCGTCCATCTGCCTTGCTCGGCACCCTCTACGCCCGTTGGCCTGGGTATGAGAAAACCGCAGCCCACACCACACCTTTTGCCGTAGACCTTCAGCAAACCCTCACTCAGGCTATCGAAGCGGGTTGCCAGTACGGAATCATGGAAGTGAGTTCCCATGCGCTTGCTCAAAAGCGCGTCTTGGGCTGTGAATTTGACGTGGCGATCTTCACTAACCTGACCCAAGATCACCTCGACTATCACAAAGATATGGAGGAGTATTTTGCAGCAAAGGCGCTGCTGTTTACACCTGCCTACCTCAGAGGCAAAGCCATTATCAACATTGACGATGCCTATGGCGTTAGACTGGCTGAAACCGTTGCTCCTGAGCAAGTGTGGACCTACAGCACCCAGTCTGAATCAGCCGATTTATGGACGAGCGATTTAAGCTACAGTTCCTCTGGCGTTGCAGGTCAAATCCATACCCCTAGGGGCGATGCTGCATTTGAGCTACCGCTGGTGGGTCAATTTAACGTGGCTAACTTTTTGGCAGCAGTGGGCGCAGGTCTAGCCCTTGATCTAGATCTATCCACCATTCTCCAGACCCTATCTACCTTTAGTGGGGTTCCAGGGCGAATGCAGCAAATTATTGTCAAACCCGATCAAGATATTTCTGTGGTGGTGGACTATGCCCATACACCCGATAGTTTAGAAAACTTGCTCAGAGCAGCCCGTCCCTTTTCTAAGGGCAAAATCATCTGTGTGTTTGGCTGCGGGGGCGATCGCGATCGTACAAAACGGCCTCAGATGGGGGCGATCGCAGCTCGTCTTGCGGATCTGGCTGTGGTCACGTCCGATAACCCGCGGACAGAAGATCCGCAAAAGATTTTGGCGGATGTTGTAGCGGGGATTCCAGCAGGAACCCATTCGATTGTGGAGACAGATCGACGGGTTGCCATTGGAACGGCGATCGCCCAGGCACAACCTGGAGACACGGTTTTAATTGCCGGCAAAGGTCATGAAGACTATCAGATCTTAGGCACTGAAAAAGTTCACTTTGATGACCGCGAAGAAGCTGAAGCCTCGCTACGAAAGCGCTTTGAGCATTTCTAATCCAAGCACTAATCAAGAAGAGTTACTGCCCATCCACCAGACAGAGGCTTTTGAAAAAGCTAGATTGACTCTCTAGCTAAGTGGAGAGTTTACGATAGTGACTCTAATTCTGAAAGAGAAAGAAGTAACAATGAAAAATCAGCTTCAAACCGCAAGTCTGCTGATGACATTGGTGGCGGCAACTTTCCCCCTCAGCAGTTTGATTGCATCCTGTAGCGCTGACTTAAAAGCTCAAGCGCCAAGCCCCGCCATGCTTGATTCAGGCACAATGAAGATGAAGGGCATGAATCATGGCGGCATGGGACAAAATATGTCCATGGATCTTGGTCCCGCAGATGAAAACTTTGATATGCGATTCATTGATGCCATGATCCCTCATCACCAGGGGGCAGTGGTGATGGCAAAAGAAGCTCTGCAAAAGTCTAAACGCCCCCAAATTCAAACGCTAGCAAAAGGTATCATCCAGGCTCAGGACAAAGAAATTGCTCAAATGAAACAGTGGCGAAAAGCCTGGTACCCAAAAGAGAACAATACGCCCATGGCGTGGAGTAGCGAGATGGGTCACATGATGGCAATGTCGTCCTCCCAAAAACAAAGCATGATGATGAGCCAAGATTTAGGTGCAGCGGATGCTGGGTTCGACCTCCGTTTTATTGGCGCGATGATTCCCCACCATGCAGGAGCAGTCTCAATGGCAACAGAAGTTCTTCAAAAATCCAAGCGCTCTCAAGTCAAGCAATTCGCTCAAAATATTATTGCGTCGCAGAAAGCAGAAATTAAGCAGATGCAGCTTTGGAAACAATCCTGGTCAAACAAGTAAGCTCTGCCAGGTCACTCACAATAGCGACAAGTCAATCAAGCATGCCATCCGCCCATCGTTCAGCCGTCATCTTTGAGATTCTTTAGATCAGATCACATCAATCGCCAATTCAAATCTAAAGATCGCATCAGTCTAAAAACCGATCCAGCGCCGCCTTAAGCTGAGCAATTTCTACATCAATATTGCCCGCTTCAGCAGCCCTTGCCACACACTCCGTCAAATGCTCATCTAAAATAATACGCGCCACACGGTCAAGGGCACCACGCACCGCCGCAATTTGTACCAGCACATCTGGACAAGGTCGGCTCTCTTGCACCATTGTCTTAATGCCGCGCACATGCCCCTCCACCCGCGATAGACGGTTGATGATACCCCGCAAAGACTCCTTACTATGGACATGGGTGTGCCCATCCGCCGTTGGCAAATGTTCTGTGTGGGTATGCGCTGGAGCGTTGGCGGCTGACTTATCCAAGAACTTTGTGCATAGGTAGCTAACGTACTCTCTCAATGTAATCGAAACATACCCATTAGCGTAAATCCGATGACTAGAGCAAATCATTTAGGCTAAATTGAGTTTGTTACAGAGCTTAACAATGTGCCTGTCGGATCAGAGGCTAGGTCGCTTATGCTGAGATAGATTTATATCAGCATAAATCACTTATTTTTAGAGCCTAAACTCCCACAAAATTGAATGTGAGAGAATATAAAGTAACTGCCTTCTAAACCTACTGCACCATGGACGTCATCAGCCTTTCATCTGGAAACAAACTTGCAGGACGCTATCGGGTTCTTCAAAAGCTCGGAGAAGGAAGTTTTGCCGAAACTTTTTTGTCCGAAGATGAGCATTTACCCAACGCGTTTCAGTGCGTTATCAAAAAGCTAAAAACGGCTGTTGACGATGAGGCTAAGTTAAACATTGCCAAACGTTTATTTGACGAAGAAGCAAGAACCCTTCATCAACTTGGCTCTCACCCCAATATTCCGCAGCTACTGGCTCACTTTGAAGAAAACAATGAGTTTTATTTAGTTGAAGAGTATATTGCTGGCACCAGTCTCTACCAAGAGTTATCGGCAGGGCAGCAGTGGAGTGAAAGCTACGTCATAAAACTGCTTAAAGACATTCTTTATGCGCTGAGCTTTGTCCATCAAAAGCAGGTCATTCATCGAGATATTAAGCCTTCCAACATTATTCGTCGTGAAAGCGATGGTCAAATTGTTTTAATTGACTTTGGGGCAGTCAAGCAGGTTGCTAACCAAGCATTAGACGAAAATAGTCATGTTGCGCCTCACACAGTCATCGTGGGCACCCCAGGGTATATGCCAGGAGAGCAGCTACGGGGCAGTCCTCGGATGAGTAGCGATGTGTACGCGACAGGCATGATTGGCATTTATGCCCTAACGGGACTCAACCCTGCCCTAGGTCAACTCCCTGAAGATGAATCGACGGCCGAGATTTTGTGGCAAGACCGCGCCTCCGTTAGCCCAGAACTGGCCTCCATTATCAACAAAATGGTGGCCTACGATTTTCGTCAGCGCTATCCCTCCGCCAAGGAAGCGCTAGAAGCGCTCAATGCGCTGACGATGTACCATCAAGATAATTCTCCAACGATTCTTAATCAGGCTACCGTAGTTGCAAATCCGTCGATGGGCAGCGGCATTCCCGCCACTAATAGCAACGGCGGCAGTCGTAATGATTCGTCTTGGGGTACTAGCACCCATCCGGAGGCTGCTCAAGGGGCTTCAGTCCGTAGTGGCAGCGGCAGCGGCATTACGATTAACACTGGGTTGGGCAGCAGCAGCATTGGTATATCGAATGGGTCTGTTGGGAGTGCCGCTCTAGAGCCAACCTCCGTCAGTCCTACGCATGCTGATGCGGCAAAATTTGGCAGTGGAATCAGCATTGGGAGTGGCTTTGCTAACGGATCTGATTCTTCTTTAGAGCCAACTTCCATTAGTTCATTCGGTAGCGGCGGCGCATCAAATGGCTCGTCAAATGGCTCATCGGAGCAAACGTCTGTGGGTACCTACGTTGTCTCTAATGCGCGCCCTGCTGAAATTTCTAAGCCCATTTCAAGTGCAGATGCCAAGATTCGCAAAGGTTCACCGCTCAAGGTTGTTGCTTTTGCAGGGGTGGCAATTGTCGGGCTGGGGGCGATCGCCGCTATTGCTTCACCCAATATTGAGCCAATCTGTACTGCGCTCAATAACTGCTCTGCAAACGTAAAGTTTGGCTCCGTCTATAAAAAGGCCAGCAATTCTGCCGAGACGGCTTTAGGCGTCATTAATAGCGCTAAATCTCTGAACGATCTCAAGGGCGCTCAAACTCAGCTCCAAC
>JAGVDA010000172.1 GCA_020058975.1 Thermosynechococcus sp. WC_1
GGGGGCGATCGCCAATGAGGCGGGTCTAGACAGTCGCTATATTCATCAAATTCAGATCTTTGATGACTTCAGCGTTGTGACGCTCCCTGACGGAATGCCCAAGGATGTCTTTAAGCATCTTAAGCAGGTTTGGGTATGCAGTCAGCAGCTTCAGATTAGCCCGTTCTCTGACTTAGATAATGGCAGTAAGCCTAAAGAAAAGAAAGCTGATAAAACGGATAAGCCTCCTAAAGAAGGGCGTGGCAAAGAAGGTAAACACACCAAAAAAAGAACCAGCAGCATCCCTTCTTAAGGTATTTTCTCGCCTTATTCTTGCGAGACGGGAGGATGAATGCGATCAATGCCTTGCTTTACCCAAGCGATGCAGCCTGCTTCATCCTCAAATAGCCTCGGAGCCGCTAGATTGGTGAGGCTACTGGGCGAGTAATGATCGTAAAAATACTTCCCTGCAATTTGGGAAATCAGAATGAGATTGCCTTTGTAAACGTAGCGCTGCTGCACATACGTTATTGCAGAGGGCAAATCTGAGTGGTGCTCTAAGAAGGTTTGGGCGATCGCCATTATCCGCTCTACAGAACCCCCATAGTCTTCTGTGGGATTAACAGCCTTATGAAAACGCCCCTGACGCTCAAAGGCGCACAGGAGCTGATAAGAATACAGGTCAGACCCAGAAATCATGCCGCACTTAAACGGAATGACCAAATAGCCGCAGTGTAAGGCTAACTTTTCGTACAGGTACTGGTGCGCTGCCATGATGACCAGAGGCGGGTTAAGCGTTGCTTAAAGGATTACCTAAGATACTACTGGGTGAGCGCCCTCATCATCCGCTGCATTTCTTGCAGTATTCCTGTTTTCTTGGCCTGGGCGGGTAAAACCTTTGCCAAAATCTGGTCGAGGCGATCGCCAGCTGGGCGCGTCTCTTCTTCGGCAATCATCTGATAGGCCACATCCGCTTCATCCCACCAAACCTGCCAAGCTGAAGGATAAGCCCGAAACACGGCACCTTTCTCTAACGGACGTAGGTAGTAGCACGTCTCGAGTAAATCTAAAAATCGTTCGCGGAGCTGTCGCCCTGCATAGCCAATGCCCACAATGCTCACGTCTTGAAGCTTTGGGTTGAGCAAAATACAGGGGCGATCGCCTGCCAGTCCACAAATCTTTTCGACCGTCCCCACCTCAACAGAGGTTGGCGCTACAAATATAAAGGCTTCATCCTCTGGCTGGACAGGCTCTAGTGGCTCATTTACCCCCTTGATAGCGTAGGAGGTTTCTCCCCAATCTCGACGGGCTAAAGCCGCCGCGCCAGCATCTGCAAAAAACACTTTAAAGTGCGTGCCCAGTTCAGGAAATAGGCTCAGGTACTGCTGCACCACGGGCATGGGCTTTAATTCAGGGAACAAAATCTCAACCTGAAGTCGGGTGCATCCAGCCGCCAAGGCCGCCTTGGTCGCCTCAACAGATTGGGCGATCGCCGTTTCAAGAGTATCGGGAAGTGTCGCCATTTAACTATCCTGTCGCTTACGCCTAAACAAAAGGGGTGTGCTTTCGTCACACCCCCTCATTAAAAATTCAAACAAACTGACTTACTGAGCCGAAATCAACTCAACATCAAACACCAGCGTTGCATTAGGCGGAATGACCCCACCCGCACCCCGTGCGCCATAGCCCAACTCAGGGGGAATCACCAATTCACGACGACCGCCCATCTTCATCGTGGCAACACCTTCATCCCAACCCTTAATGACGCGACCTGCACCAATGGGGAAAGAGAACGGCTGACCGCGATCGCGAGAGCTGTCAAACTTAGTGCCATCGGTGAGGGTTCCGGTGTAGTGAACCGTCACGTTCTGCCCCTTAGTCGGGGAAGCGCCTGTACCTTCCACAAGGTCTTTATACTTCAGGCCAGAAGGCGTTGTTACATAATCTGAATCGGTCATAGCCATTAATGTTTCCGTAGGGTTAGGTGGCTGTACTGCTGCCGCTAACACCCGTTCTATGGGTGGGGAAGCGACGGCTAAAGGCGATGCTAAGGCATCAGCGGGTTTTGAGGTTAGCTGTACAACAACTAAAGCAACAACGCAAACGATTACGGCTGCTGCGCTAATTAAAATCCCTTGCAAGGTCTGTCTCCTCTTTTGGATGGCTGAGTCACTGTACCGTAGGGACGCAAGGTATGTGCATCCCTACAAAATTGTTGGCAGGTGTTGTTTTAGAAACGGCCTAGCGCCACGATTTATTTTCTAAGTCTCGAACTTGACGCTCTAGCCGATCAATTCTACCGCGCAATTCATCTATTTCAGGCTGTCGCGCTACGCCAAAGTCTTGCATAATGTTGCGAAACTGCCGCTGAAACTGGCTTTCCCATTCTGAAGGGTCAGTCCGAAGCTGCTGCATGAGGTCATCGACAAACGCCTTAGCCTGATCGGGGTTGAGTCGCCCTTCCTTGACCCATTCTTCACTGACTTCACGGATTTTATCAGTGACAAAGCTGGTGGTACCGATCCCCATCAGCAGCATTTGCTTTAGAAAGTTATTGGTATCCATAAAAAATTCCAGTTCCAGAAGGACATCAATTGAGGTGTAAATGCTGCTGAACCTATTGTCAGTAGGCTTCATAGCCCACATACAGCCTTCCTTTTCATTCTGCCAGACTTTCTAAAACTCCGGTGACACCGAAACCGTCTTTGCAGAATAGACCCCAATTAATCCATAAAACAACAAAACAAAAATCTTTAGACTAAAATCAAGCCATCCTTCATGGTGTGTTCTAGAGGAGAATCTATACAATGAATCGAAAAATTCTATTAAGTTTGCTGGCAATTCCTACCGCCGTTGGTGTGACGGTAATTCCTTTCTTAATTGCTGCCGCCGCTGCTCAGGCTTCGGAATCGTCTGATTTAGCCATCCAGAATGTTACTTCCCAAATCTCCTGTGATGCACCGCCATCTTCAAATCTTCATACCTCAGCGTTTAAGCAGCGTCGCAGTATTTTAGTGGCATCTTCTGGCAACGTTTCTGGGGATGATTTTGCAACTGATTTTAGTGAAGCCGAGAGCGATGTAGCCGTTCAGCTTTTTGGCTGTGATTGTCCTGCCTGCATTCGTTCCCTTCGCCAGCTACAGCAGAACAAATCTTTAAGTCAACAGGTTTTGGATGGCGGCGGCAGTAGTCAAGGACATTGTCTTGCCTCTCTTCAAAAAAGAATGTCTCCTCAAGCGGTTAAAGACGTTCTTAAAACCCTAGAGGTGGAAAAAGCGCCCTAGATCGTTCCTCGTACTACGTGGCTGCTTTAAGTCGTCACGTCTTTGCTGCACCATCCTATCAAAACGCTAAAATATTTTTAGCAGAGAGTCGTTGGGCTTCAATTTTATGAATGACGCAATCTTTGTTTTGACAGGCGCATTGACAGTCTTGGGTGTTGGATACTTTTGTGTCGATTGGTCTCGTAACCGCAGCAAACGCCTTTCTCATTTTGAAGGCATTGCAGATGTGACTGGACTAGAGTCCCATGACGGCAGTCTTCAGAAAGAAAATGAGATTGCTCACCATGCGGTTCATACCATCGAAAATGGAGTGGGGCATTA
>JAGVDA010000469.1 GCA_020058975.1 Thermosynechococcus sp. WC_1
CCCAGGCCAGCCACCTAAGCCCGTCTTTGAGATAAGCAATGCGGTCACAGGCGGCATTATCAGCACCTACCTGCTGAAATACCAAGATTTGGTCGGCGCAAGAATCACCCGTCGCACCACCTATAAGCGCCACCTCGACGGTCAAGCTGAACCATCGCCCTACTCTGAATTTGAGCCAGGAGTTTATCAAATCAACCGAAAAACCAGCGGAAACGCGCTCAAGGTAACGCTTGAGCTATCTGTTGGCGGCTTTAGTTCTGGCACCTCCAAGATTCCACGCCGTGTCGTCACCACAAACGTTTGCTGGTGGGAATATCGCGGGGGCGATGGGTGCCCATACACGGGAGTACCCATATCAGACAAGCAAAACAACCCGCTTAATCCAGTGCGGGTGAATGGGTGTGCCATTACTCCATTGGGCGTTGTGAGCGCGTCTGCGGGTGCATTTGCCGCTGTAGTGATTGGCGATACCGTTCGCGGTGCAAACGTGCCCAACGGCTCAAAAGTTTTATTCAAAAATGCTGCGAACTCTGAGCTAATTCTGAGCATGGCGCAGGGGACACACTCGGGTCAGACACTATGGTTTGCGCCGGATAACTGCGCAAAACTCTGGCGACCGTGTGCGGCTCGATTTGGTCGTCAGGTGCAGGCAGTTGTCACGCCAGGTAGCGCAATTTTGGAGTCTGCACCAAACGATAGGGGCGGGTTCGTGGGCTATGCAGGCTGTTTTATTCACACGCTCAACCTATCTTCAGGGTTTCCGGTAGCACGAAAGATTTTACAGGTGTTGCCTAGCCCACCGATGGCGATCGCCACGGTCAACTTTGATTCAGCCGAACTAGATTGGATTTTTCTCACGCCATCGGCTCATGGCCTCTCAGTAGGATGCACTGTAATGGTGTCAAATGTACACCCGCTGATTAATGGACGTTACACGCTGTTAGCTGATAGCTTTACCGCAAACCCGCTTGAGTTTAGGGTTAGCGCCAAGTCTCAGGCAGTTAAAGCCTTTACAAAACAGCTCTCTACCGTTGTTGCTGAAGCCTGGAAGCCTCATGGGCTTATCGTTGGGAACAACCTCTTTATTGCAGGGGTAACGGCTCCCAATGACACGGCACTGAACGGGCTGAAGACTGTGGCAGCAGTGACGGACAGCAAAATATTTACTGTGTCTTCGGTGCTTTCGCAGGATTACACTCAGCTTATTCGTCAACCATTTAGCTCACCTGCTTACGTTGCCCCCTACAGCGGTCTTGGAGCGGCTGGCGGTGCAGCAGACAACATTGAGGCAGTATTTTACTATGCGCCATCCCTCACGCCTTCTGGCGCAACCGTGGCGATTGAGAATGACCGATTGTTGTTGGATCGAGTGCCGGAACCAGAGGCGATCGCCGGAACCTATGATTTTGTGGTGGGTGGTGACAAGATAATCCAAAAGACGGGCTTGCCGATTGGGGCAATGCTTGGCGCAACGTTGGTACGACCTGGAGGGTAGCGATAGGAAAATGGATCCTGATGAAATAATTGAAACGCTTAACGCTGAAATTGAGCGGCTAAAGCTTGAAAACGCGGATTTAAGGTTTGAACTGAGTAGAAAATTCAAGCTGTCTCCTGAAGACCAAAAGGCAATGAATATCATCCGCAGAGCCGCAAAGCTTATAAAGGAGCAAGAAAGCACTTCTGTGCCTGACTTTTCTCAAGGGGGTCATGTGCCGCCAACCATTAAGCTCCCGAACGAATGCAAAGACCCTCGCTACGCCGAGCTGCATAAGGAAGGAATCATCTGATGGACAAATTCAATCTTTCTGACAAAAAGAACCATGTCGTCTTCGGACTAACGCGACGGCAACTCAGGCTTATTGATGGGGTGGCAAAAGCGCTTGCCTATAGCGGCTTTGCGCTGGTTGCTGTTGGGCTGATTCAGATGGTTTTAGGTTAAGATTGCTGTGGCGATCGCGGGCTGCAACCCCATCGCCAGTACGTTAACAAGGAACGCACATGAAAGATTCTACTTTGGCTTTAACCCCTAAAGGCGACGTTGCGACGATTCAGACGGCTACGGTTGATGTCTCCGTTATTCGGATTGGAAAACGTCAGCTTACCCAATCTGTGTTTAGGCAGCTCCCAAAAGGTAGCTTTTTTGAAATCCTTGACGAAGACTCCCCTGAATCCTTTGAAAAGAAGCCTCTTGAAATCTTCTTTAATCAAAATGTATGGGGGAAAGTGGTGTATTACTTTGACCACTACAAAGACAGGTTGGACGGATTCCATTTAGTTTTCTCAAAAGACGGGAAACTTTATCGCCAGTGGGTAGACAAGGATGGTATCGAGTTACCTTTTAAGACTGACTTATACGCTCCTCTTGGGACATATTATTCCATTACTAGCCTCAAAGGCATCTATAACTTTAATAATGGGGAGATAAGCTCACGAGACTGGAGTGGGGAAAAGAACATAGCAGGGTATTACGATTCTTGTTTTTCAGATGTTGCCGATCACCACATCAAAGATGAATTCTATTCTTTGTATTGTCGAGTAATGCACGCTGTCAGGAACATGAAGCTTGAACAACTATTCATTGCTACTTAGGGACTTAGATTCGATTCTCTCCCCAACCCTCAAAACCGAACTCCTAGAATACTCACGCGCCCAAGCCCCAAAAGAAGCGTGTGGACTCATCACCGACGCTGGCTTTATCCCCGCCGTCAATAAATCACGCAACCCAACCGAATCATTCTTGCTGCATCCAAAGGAAGCCCTAGCCCAAGCTGAGGGTGCTGAGGTGCTGGCGTACTTCCATAGCCACCCTGCCGGACAAATGAGCGCATCCATCCCAGACAAGGCAGGCTGTGAGCGCACTAAAAAGCCGTGGGTGATTCTGACGCTCCCTATGCAGCACTGGACAGTCTTGGAGCCGTGCGGGTACGTTGCGCCGCTGGTTAACCGTCCGTGGTTGTACGGCTCCCTCGACTGCGCTGGTATCGTGATTGATGCCTACAAACAGCTCGGCATAGACCTGCCTGATTATGAGCGCCCACCTTTTGGAGCATGGCTGCGACCTGGTTGGAGAGGCTACCTCGATATCTATGAGGGCATGGGCTTCGTAAAGACCGATGAGCCGCGCCCGTTCGATGTGCTGCTGATGCAGTACGAGTGCGAAAACGTGAACCACAGCGGCATTCTGCTATCCCAGGGTCAGTTCTTACACCACCTCTATGATCAGTTGTCCCGACCTGATACATGGGCTGGTAACTGGCGACAATGCACCAAGCTGTTCTTACGGCACCCAGAAGTAGGCGATCGCCATCTTACGCAATCGCTGAACCTCCACGAACCCCAATCATTCTCCACGGCGAACTAGGCGAACGATTCGGCAAACGGTTCGAGATCATTGCGCCTACGCCTTCCGCTGCCATTCGGTGTCTGAAGGCTAACTTTGATGAGTTCCCAAAATTCATCCATGAGTCAGAATCACTCGGAATGCCGTACTTTGTTACGGTCAACGGGCATTTTATAGACAATGACCAGCTCCATGGTCCTGTGTATGGCGAGATTGAGTTTCACCCTGCCGTCGCAGGCGCGGGGGCTGTCCCTAAACTGCTGTTGGCAGGTGGCCTGATTGCCGCGTCGTTTTATATGCCTGCCGCGTTCCCCCTTGCGATTAAAACGGGGCTGGTAAGCCTTGGGGCATCCCTAGCGCTTCAGGGTCTAACGCAGCTCATCTCGCCAACTCGCAAGCCCACTGAGGACAAGTCTTTCAACCTGCTGAACCCGTTCAATACTTCACCGCAAGGAACTCCCGTCCCAATTTTGGTGGGAGAGTTTTTCATCCCCTTAGGCTCTGCTGTGGTTCTTAGTAGTTCTACTGAGATTCGAGATATTCCAGTGAGCGGGGGAGGTAAGACGGGAGGCGCTAAGTTCTTTGGAAAGTGATCTAGGAGAGAAAATGCATTATTGGTTCGATACAGAATTCATCGAAGACGGGAAAACCATTGATCTTCTAAGCATCGGCATTATGGCGGAAGATGGCAGAGAATTCTACGCCGAAAACTCCGATGCCAACCTTTCAAAAGCGTCTGACTGGGTAAAGGATAACGTCATCGTTCACCTGTGGTCACGGCAGCAGGATAAAAATTCTGCGAATGCCTGGCTCAGGGATGGCGGAGCTGGCGGACTTTTGAGCCATTCGGATATTCGGACAGAGGTTCTAAGGTTCTGCAACCCCAAATCTTTCGGCAAGCCTGAGTTCTGGGCTTATTACGCTGATTACGATTGGGTCGTTTTCTGCCAGCTTTTCGGAACCATGGTGGATCTGCCAAAAGGCTTCCCGATGTACTGTCGCGATATCAAACAGGAATGTGATCGCCTTGGAAACCCTAAACTGCCAG
>JAGVDA010000213.1 GCA_020058975.1 Thermosynechococcus sp. WC_1
CTCCCATTGATACCAGTGCAGCACTTGGAGGCAATGCCCAAGCTGAGATTGAAAAGCGACTGAGCCAATCAATGCCACAAATTAGCACAGCAACTCTAGAGAGTCAGTTGTCACAACTAATTGCCTTGCTTGGGGATGCGAATGGTACGCTGGTATCAATCTCAACGAAGAAACCGCCCGTGCCGCCACCCGCCCAAATTATTAATCAGCGTATTGCTCTCCCGAGTAATGGAGGGTTGCCACTATGAAAATAGCTAATTGTGCAAACCTTCAATACCCCTACGGGCCTTCTCTGCGACTGATCTATGGGGCGCTAGATGTGACTTTTTCTGCAACGGTCTCTAATTTTCGAGCTGAGCAGGGAACTGATCGAATTAACTGGCACGGGTACGAACGAATTTTTCAGGACGCCACAGCAGCTAAAGCAGAGGCACATTTACTGGGTTCGCCTCTGATTACGGGAGTTCCGTATGGGCCAAAATATCAAATGGATGCACGACTCCATTTGCTGACTGATCAGCAAGTAGAGACAGCAATAGGCATATTTCATCTATCTCACAAAGCTGGATCGTTGATCACATTGCACGATCAGCGAATTGTCACCAAGGAAGCAACGCCGCGCACCAGGGCAAAGGTGGGAACAGTCGTAGGTGCTCCTACGACTGCAGGGATGGAGTATTACTATGGGCAGTATCGGGTCTGGGTGACGCAATGGAGTGAGCCGTATCGACTTAGCGCTGATAATAACTACCTAGATTTTTCAGCGATCGAGATAGGTGCCCCTATCGCCCCTGGCAGCCCGAACGACATTACTTAACCGTTTGAGTAGAAAAAACTCTGCCCGCTATCCTGACGCGCTAAAACCACGCCACCAACCGCCACAGCTCCAGCAAAATTAGAGCTGGCATAGACGCCGCTACCCGTGTCGATAAGATGCCGTTCTCCGCCCTGGATGACTTTGCCAACGGTGTAGAGTGAGTTAGCCCGTAGGGATGCAGCGCGGGTGTCGGTGTCGTGGGTCTCTAGTCGTAGGCGATCGCGTAAGTTCATTGGGCCTTGATATAATGGGAGGACACACGACTGCTGAACAGGAGCAACCGCATGTCCAATAATATTGTATCGAATGAACTGCCCGAAAACATTGCTAAAGACCTGACGGTTAACGAGCAAGGTCAGATTTTTGTCTCAAGGAAGGGTACTGCAAGGCTTTCAGGAGTTGTTCGTGAAACAATTCGGAATCTTCTGTCCAGAATAGAAAGGGGCGACCAAACGCTACCTAAAATCTTTCAAAGCTTTTTAGGGCATAGCTTTGAGGGGGGGGACTTGCCTGACATTTTAGTCTCTGCCATCATTAAACATTTTGCCTATCAAGGGCGTGAGACAGGCGGCTACGACAAGCTGCATCGGCTAGAAATTGATGTACCGGAACCTACCAGTTGCTGCTATTGGGCAAGTAATGCCGTAAACTCTTAACATGGATCTCCGCTTTACAGACCTCCGAATCCTGATAGAGTTAAATGCAAGTGCATTAGATGTCGCCCCGTGGCTGGATGCGGGGGCGACTTTTCTTATGGCACGCTCTGAGCTATCCGCAAACCAAGCCAGCACATCTCACAGTAGCTTCACTCTTTCCCAAGCTTACAACGACTCCACAGAGAGTTTTGACTACCGAATCAACGACCGATTCAGACCTGGGCAAAAAGTTACTTTTCAGATTTACTGGGACGGGCAATGGCGATCGCCCCCCTTCGGAGCCACCCAATATATAAAATTTAGCAAGCCCAAAAACACAGGCACCCATGAGATAGTTTCAATTGAAACTCATGACGAACTATCCCAACGGCTAGAGATTGACCGCGTAAGCGACCCCGAAAGGCAATACGATAGCGCGGGCAACCCCGTATTACAGACTCGTGATGTGTTGGGAATTCCCCGTACCTTGGCAGAAATTTGCAGAAGCTACTTTTTTGTCAAGGGGCTTACCCTTACCGTCCCGAGTGGCAAGCTCACACAGACCACAAATGCCAGTAAGGAATATTGGGGCGATACCTCAGACGCGATCTTAAACTCAGCCGCTCAAATGGTCACGTACAACCCTGATGCGGCGCTGAAATTGAACTATTTAGCCTGCACAAATAGCGGCCCGACGGTGGTAACGGTGCCCATAGATTTGTCGGTGGTAACAGCGGGCGATCGCCTACTCGACCTTACCTATGGCCTCTACACCAACGATTTAATCACCTACGACCCAGAGGAAGACACTGAGCAACTGTCACAATACGTTGAGGTGACGGGGGTTGCAAGTCGGGCAATTGAGCGCCCGTCGGTAGTGACAACAGGTGGCCCGCCTGCGCCAAACAACGGGTTCTCCTTTAATACTCCAGTCAATCCGATAACGGGACTTGAGACTACCACTACATTTAATTGGGCGGGGTTAACAATTGAGATTGACGCCAAAACTTACAGCACGGCGCAGGCTCTCAATGTGTCGGGGGGAACTAGCGTAGGTTTTGGGAACACTCTTGTTCAGCAAGAAGTTACCAAAAAAATCTTTGATAGTCGCAGGCGACTTGTTCGAGAGGAAGTCAAGCGCTACGTACCAGACGCTCTCAAGTTGGGCACCGGATCCAGCTCCAGTATAGGTACCCCCGCATACCAAAAAGAAACAATCTACAACCTCAGCAGCAACGATCGAGTGCTAGGCCAAGTTGTGAACGAGACAGCGGCTAATGCAATCACGGGCAACTCAGGCGCGGCAGGAGACCTAGGGATAGTCGGAGTTGGTGGACGCAGCTTTCAGAATTTAGGCCAGGGCGTCAATATTTCTAGTGGCGGCATGGTTGCGGCTCCTTCACTTGCTCAAGGCGCTGTCCCCTATTTCCCTGGCAGTTACGGCGGTGCTGCTGACAATGCCAATGCACCACAGTGCGAGTATTTCCCAGATCGGTATTACACCGAATCTAAGCCGTTGCGCCGGAAGGTCGAACTAACCTGGGGCAGTGGCACCCTAACAAAACGAACTAAACCGATCGACGTGGGTAGCGCTCTGCTCACTGGGGATAAATTTGACCTACTGGCCCAATCGCTTGCGCATTTACACACTGCCCAGCACGTTCAACACGTTTGCGAGTTTCCGCTATCGACGGATTTATTCACCAAATGGACAACTCCTGGCAAAATTATTAGTGTGCTGGAAGTCGATAAGGGTAAAAGATTTCACTATTTCACGGGGGCTGATTCAATTGAATTTTCGGCAAAAGAAGTAAAATGTAAAACAAGTTTATTTTGGATTGGGACGAC
>JAGVDA010000235.1 GCA_020058975.1 Thermosynechococcus sp. WC_1
ATCAAATGGGTTGCTGCACACCAGCAGCAAAATTTCATCTAGCGAAATCTTGTCCGCTGCGTAGCTGTAGCGATAGTAGTCTTCAAACTGTTTTTCAATAAACTGCACATCTTTGCGGTAAATGCCAATTCGTACCTCTCGCACAAACAGGTCTTCACTGCTAAAACTGCGCGGACCATTACTCCAACTTTGTCGAATGGGGATGCACTTTTCAACAGCATTCACCAGTGTCTCAAACGTATTGGCCTTAACGGCATCGCGAGTGGCAATCTCGCAAAGCAAGGGATTGCACTGCGGCCCTTGGCTTCTTTCTTGAAGCAGAAAACCTGCACTCAGCAGCGCCTCAATATGAGTCCGTAGCGTTGCGGCAACAAACGGTTTACGATCCGTATCGCGCATCCCCGTGTGATTCAAACAGTCTAAAAACGTTGCTCTGCTGACGGGGCTATAGCTGACCGAAAAAAGCTGAACGATTTTCTGCTGCACCTCCGGCAGTGCGCGGTAGCGCCCAACCATCTGGTCTCGCAGTCTTTCAATACCAGCAGCGTTAGCCATTCTAATTCCTACGTCCGCACTGAGAATTTTTGTGTCAAGAATACCTTGTAGATTAACATTTCCAAAACATCTAGATCACGCTGCTCTAGCCTGATATCAGCGTGATCAGGGTTGATTTCAACTTTTATTTTCCTGTTAGATTTTTTTGAGGTCAGGTCAATCGTTCTGGCTGTGCCATTTTCATCAAAAGGCGATGGGCGCTGCGATCTGTTTCGTTTTCGGCAGGACGGCGCTGAATATACTGACCATCGGGCTGTAAATCCCAAGCGTGGCGATTGTCGCTGAGGTAGAGATCTAGCAATTCTTTAAGCTGCATGGCAAGGTCTGGATCTTCAATGGGCACAACGGCCTCGACCCGACGCTCTAGGTTGCGAGTGCGCCAGTCTGCGCTGCCAATGAAGACTTTGGGCTTTCCATTGTTGTGGAAGTAGAAGATGCGTTCATGTTCTAAAAAGCGACCAATAATACTAATAACGCGAATATTATCGCTAATGCCCTTAATTCCAGGCTTAAGGGAGACGTTGCCCCGCACAATGACGTCAATTTGTACCCCCGTCTGAGAGGCTGCATACAGCGCCGCAATCATTTCAGAATCAAGCAGGGAGTTCATTTTGATGATGATGCGTCCCTTTTTGCCGCGTCGCTCTAACTCCATTTCTCGCTGGATGAACTCAATCAAACGATCGCGCAGATTAACTGGAGCCACCAATATTTTGCGGTAGGAGAGCTGACGAGAATAGCCCGTCAAGTGGTTAAACAAATCCGTCAGATCTGCACCTAGGTCTTCGCGACAGCTAAAGAGTCCTAGATCGGTATAGAGTCTGGCGGTTTTGGGATTGTAGTTACCCGTCCCGATATGAACATAGCGACGGAGCTTCTGCCCTTCGCGCCGAACCACTAAGACGACCTTTGTATGGGTTTTTAGACCCACCAGGCCATAAACCACATGGGCACCCACCTTCTCTAGCTTGCGCGCCCACTGAATATTATTGGCCTCGTCAAACCTCGCTTTCAGCTCAACGAGCGCTACGACCTGTTTCCCATTTTCTGCTGCCGAAATGAGGCTGCTGACAATGGGGGAATCTGCAAACTTAGAATCCCCTGCTGTTCGGTAGAGGGTCATTTTAATGGTCAGTACGTTAGGGTCATGGGCGGCTTCTGCAACAAAGCGATGCACGGTCGATAAAAACGAGTCGTAGGGGTGATGAACCAGAATATCTCCGGCACGAATGATGGAAAAAATATCCATCTGATCGTCTTCGCCATGAAGGTTGAGAACGCCTGAATCTTCTTCGCCTGGAAGGGGCAAAGCTGCCAACTTTCTGAGGCGGGGGGGAACGACAGGCGTCCAAGAAGGATCTTTTAATTCTGGGAACGGGAGGCTGCTAAGGGCAAATAAATCGCTCAGGCTTAGTAACCCTTCTACGGCATAAACATCTTGATCAATTAAGTCCATTTCCTCCATGAGGGTTTTTTGAAGCTCTGGGGGGGTACCCACCTGAATCTCCATCCGCATTACAGAGCCAAATCGTCGCTTGCGAATTTCCTGCTCGATCGCCAGCAATAAATCATCCGCTTCATCTTCTTCGAGTTCAAAGTCGGCATTGCGCGTAATGCGGAACGGATGGCAGGTCTGAATTTCCATGCCTGGAAACAGCTTGTAAAGGTTATGAGTAATGACCTGCTCTAGGGGCACACCCCACCAGCGGAGATTCTCCGTATCGCTCTTAGGGATGGGCAGCGCCACAAATCGCGGAAGCTGATCGGGCACTTTGACTCGGGCAAAATGCTCTTCGCCACTCTCACGATCTTTGACGACAACCGCCAAGTTAAGGCTCAGACTAGAAATATAGGGGAAAGGATGGCCTGGATCGACGGCTAAGGGCGTGAGAACCGGAAAAAGCTGCTCTAGAAAGTACGTTTGAAGCGATTCAACCTGCTGATCGCTGAGGTCGTCATAGTCTAGAAGGCGAATGCCCGCCTGGGTAAGCTGGGGCTTTAGATCTTGGGCAAAATACTGGTGTTGGCGGATGACGGTGGGCTTCAGCTCGTTGTGGATGGCGTCAAGCTGCTCTTGGGGCATCATGCCGTCAGGTGTACGTTTGGTGACG
>JAGVDA010000427.1 GCA_020058975.1 Thermosynechococcus sp. WC_1
CCGTGGAGCAAATCAATGTCGGTGCCAGGGTTGATTGCCAAATGCAGATCTGCTGCTTCAGCGGTTTGGGTGCGGCGGGGATCGACCACAATCAGCTTAATGGTGCGGCTTGTTTTGTGGTGCTTACGAAGTCGGTTAAATAAGATGGGGTGGCACTCGGCGGTATTGGTGCCAATTAAAAATGCACAGTCAGTTAGGTCAAGATCTTCGTAGCAGCAGGGCGGGCCATCCGCGCCAAAGCTTTGGGTATAGCCTGCTACGGCTGAAGACATGCACAGGCGAGAGTTGGCATCAAAATTATTGGTGCCCAAACAGCCTTTCATCAGCTTTTGGGCAATATAGTAATCTTCGGTTTGGAATTGCCCAGAACCGTACATACAAATAGAATCAGCCCTTCCGGTTAGTCGAAGGGTCTGCATTCTTGCGGTAATCTGATTTAGCGCTTCATCCCAGCTCACTCGCTGAAATGGCTCGTTCAAAGAGCGCCGCATCATCGGAAAGCGTAGCCGATCTTTATGGAGCGATTCGGCGATAGTTGCGCCCTTAACACACACCATTCCCTGACTCGACGGATGAGTGCGATCGCCCCTAACCTGCCAAATTGGCACCCCCTCAGAATCTCGCGTCGTGGGTTTGCCCGCCTGAGCTGGGGGCAGCATTTCTAGGCCACAACCCACTCCGCAATAGGGGCACAATGTTTTGGTAGTATCGCTCATTCCGTTTCCATCGTAGTTAAACCCGTGTCTACCGCCCGTTAGTCTGAGCGCACCTGTAATGTACGGCAGAGGACGTACTCAGGGGGGGTAATGCTGAGCGTCGGACTTCTGTAGATTTCAAGCATGGCTTCAGGAGGAGCCTCAAACATAAAGTTTTGAGCCGGAAACAAAATGTGTTCCCAGTCTCCTTCCGAGAGATGGCTTAGTCGTACTACCTGAATCCGCTTTGTCGTATTGACATAGCAGCACAGAACAGGAGCCGATAGGACAGAAGAGTCTTGTTCAGACTCTTCTGCTGGCTCCGCTTGTGCAGTTAAATCATGGATGGTTTCTGCTGCAAATTCTTGCATCATCACCTCACCTGTTGATAGTACATGTATGCAAACTCTGGTTAAGCTTATTCTTGCTCTTGCAAGATAGCTGGGACTGTATTGTGCGTTACGACTGAACTATCTGGCTGATCGTAGTCTTCAGCAAATGATCCTTGCGGCTCTTGCAAGAAGAAGGCGCACAAACTGGCACAAACGAGGGCTGAAATGCCCATAACGGCAAACAGCGTTTGGGCATTAGTCAAGCTAAAAATAGTCAAGAACACAACGCCGCCAAAGTTGCCATAGGCTCCGACGTTACCCGCAATTTGCCCCGTAGCTTCTTTTTTAATCAGCGGCACAATACCGTAGGTGGCACCACAGCCTGCTTGGGCAAAATAGGCGGCAAACATAGTTGCGGCGATCGCCAAGGGAATAGGCCAGCTCGGACGAATGCTGTAGGTCATCAAATAGCCGACCCCGATGCCAACGCTAATAAAGGTCATCGTCCATTTGCGCGACCCAAACTTATCAGAGATAAGACCGCCACTGGGTCGAGAAACGAGATTCATGAAAGGGTAGGCCGCCGCAATCATGCCAGCGGCGACATGCTCTAGTCCAAAGGTTTTTTCAAAAAAGGTGGGCAGCATCGAGACAGCCGCCAATTCAGAGCCAAAGTTTGTGATGTAGGTTAGCTCTAGCAACGCCACCTGCCGGAACTGATAGCGTTCTGTGGGGCTATAGATTTTTTGCCCTGTGAGCAGTTCTCGATTCACCTGCCAAGCTTGATAGGTTTGGTAGGCGTATAGCCCTGCCAGTAATACCCAAACAAAGATCATCTGAGCATCATTGAGAAAGTCGAGGGCAGGTCGTGCCAGTCGCCAAGCCAGTAGCCCAAGGGCAAAAATTAAGCCAAAGTTCATCACCAGCATGGCGTAGAAGCTTTTGACGCTGGTGACTTCTAAGGCACCGCTTTTTTTGGGTTTTTTATAGGTTTTACCAGGAGGCGTATCTTGAACCGTTTTTAAATAGATTGCCCCGTAGATAGCGGCAACGAGGCCGGTTAGGGCGATCGCAAAGCGCCAGTTAGATGCCCCCCCTGACATAAAGCTTGCGCCAACAGCAAGTGCTGGGAGTGCAAATTCTGCCCCAAACGCGCCAAAGTTGCCCCAGCCACCATAGACACCTTCAGCAATGCCAATCTCTTTCGGCGGAAACCATTCGGAAACCATCCGAATCCCCACCACAAACCCCGCACCAACAATACCCATCAGTAGGCGACCCACGACGAGTTGGGTAAATCCCTGGGCGGTAGCCGTGACAAAGCAGGGCACCACTGCAAACATCAGAATGTAGGCATAGGTGCGTCTTGGTCCAAAGCGATCTAACAGCATCCCAATAATGATGCGGGCAGGAATCGTCAGCGCCAAGTTGCAGATGGCTAGGGTTTTAATGTGTTCGGGGCTGATGCTTAGCTCTTTGCCGATGGTGGTGGCAAAGGGTGCAAAGTTAAACCAGCACACAAACGTCAAAAAGAACGCAAACCAAGTGAGGTGCAGGACGCGGTAGCGACCGTTAAAAGAGAGTAAGCCTTTGAGCATGAGAATGAGTTAAAAACGTCAGTGGTCTGAGACTGCGCCGCCAAACAAAAAGTCAAGGGCGTGGTTTCGCAGGGTGTAGTAGCGGGGATCTTCCATCAGTTGGGCGCGATCGCGCGGTCGAGGGAAGGGAACTTCCATTACCTCCCCAATTTTGGCGGCGGGGCCATTGGTCATCATTACAATGCGATCTGCCAAAAATAGGGCTTCGTCAATATCGTGGGTAATCATGAGTACCGTAATTTTGTACTCACTCCAAATTTTGAGCAGCTCCTCTTGCAGCTCTTCTTTGGTAATGGCATCTAGCGCGCCAAAAGGTTCGTCTAAAATCAGCACCTGGGGACGAATAGACAGCGCACGGGCAATAGAAACCCGCTGCTTCATTCCGCCAGAGAGCTGACCTGGGCGCTTATTGGCGGCTTCTTCTAGGCCAACAAGGGCAAGGTGCGATCGCACAATTTCGGTCTTTTCTTTCTTAGACTTTTCAGGGTAAACGGCATTAACGCCCAGATAAATATTCTCAAACGCCGTCTTCCAGGGCAGCAGCGCATAGTTTTGAAACACCACCATTCGGTCAGGGCCAGGGCGGCTGATCATTTTGCCCTGAAGCCGCACTTCGCCACTGGTCGGCTTACGGAACCCAGACACCATATCTAGCAGCGTTGACTTCCCGCAGCCAGAGTGACCGATGAGGCACACAAACTCACTCTCAAAGACCGTCAGGTCAATGTTATCTAAGACGGTATAAGGGCCATTGGGTGTGGGATACACCTTAGATGCCTGATCGATGACTAAAAAAGGTTCGCGCTGGGTTGGCTGCAAGGTGACGTTAGAGGTGGGTAGGGTTTGCATTGGTCTATAAAGTCCCCAAAAAAGTGGCGGTTACGCGACGGCTTTTATAGCTTTCTCTGGTGCTTCGTCAATCAAAATTTCTTCAACACAAACATCGCGGCAAATATCTAGGCTATTGAGGTAGCCCATCGGGTCATCGGGGTTAAAGACCTTGCCATCAAAGAGTTTAAACGAGCTGCGGTTGGGTTCGGCATCGGGTAGACCTAGCTCCCGCGCGGCACGACCATAGAGATCGACCCGCCGCACACGCTCTAGAATTTCAATCCAGTTACGGGGGAAGGGTGTAATGCCCCAGCGTGCAAGCTGGGTTAAAATCCATAGCCCTTCAACGCGCCCAGGGCAGTTTGACTGATCAACGTGAAAGCGGTTGAACTGCCAGAGGTCTTCTGGGTCTTCGCCGGTGCCGCGTTCGTAAGGGTCAATAAAGCCAGGTCTTGCATAGGCCGCAGATGCACCAAGATATTCGGGCTTAGCCAGCAGCTTTAGAATTTCTTCGCGGTTGCGAGGGTTATCGCAGTAGTCGCAGGCTTCGATCAGCGCTTTAACCAAGGCGTTATGGGTTTCAGGATGCGCAGCGGTCCAGTCTTCTCGCACGCCCAAAACTTTTTCAGGGTGAGAAGGCCAAATTTCTAGGTCTGTCGCGATGACGTAGCCTAACCCTTCCTGTACCGCTCTAGAATTCCAAGGTTCGCCGACGCAGTAGCCGTCAATGTTGCCAGCGCTTAGGTTTGCTACCATCTGAGGCGGCGGAATCACCGTGAGGTCAACGTCTTGATCGGGGTCAATTCCGGCAGAGGCCAACCAGTAACGCAGCAGCAGGTTATGCATGGAGGTGGGGTGAACCATCCCCAAGGTGTGCCGCTGGTCTGGGTTTTGGGAAAGGGCTGCTTTAAAGTCCGATAGCGTTCGCACTCCCTGATCCCACAGCTTTTTGCTAAAGGTGATGGCGTTGCCGTTGCGCGATAAAATCAGCGCCGTCACGATGGGCAAGGGCTGGTTTTGTTCACCAAAGCCCAGTGTCATGGAAAGCGGCATTCCTGCAACCATTTGGGCTGCATCTAGACGGCGGCTGGCGACACCTTCTGCAATCGCCTTCCAACTTGGCTCTCGACATAACGTCACTTCTTCTAAACCATGCTTGGCAAACAGTCCTTTTTCTTTTGCCACCACCAGAGGCGCACAGTCGGTTAAGGGCACAAAGCCAATTTCGAGGTTGACCTTTTCGAGGCCATGACGGGCGATCGCCACCACCTGCTTGAGTTTGCGCTTCTTATCTCGCTTCTGCTGATTGAGAAAATATACAATTTCGTTACGCAGCCCATAGTAGCTAGGATGATTCACCACCTCTAAGCGCTGGCGAGGTCGAGGAATGGGAACGGGTAAAATTTGCCCAATGTGAGACTCCGGCCCATTGGTGAGCATCACTACTCGGTCAGAGAGCAGTAGGGCCTCATCGACGTCATGCGTCACCATAACGCAGGTGACTTGGCTTTCTTGGCAAATCTGCATGAGCTGCTGCTGAAGGTTGCCCCGAGTAAGGGCATCTAGGGCACCAAAGGGTTCATCGAGCAGCAGTACTTGGGGGCGGATGGCTAGGGCGCGGGCGATCGCCACCCGTTGTTTCATGCCGCCGGAAAGCTCCTTCGGCGTTTTGTCAGCGGCGTGGCGCAAGCCTACTAACTGAATGTTGTGCTCAATAATGCCTCGCCGCTCGCCCTTCGGTAAATGACTCAAAACCTTATTGACCGACAGCGCAATATTTTGGCGTACCGTCAGCCAAGGCAATAGCGAATAATTTTGAAACACCATCATGCGATCTGGGCCAGGGCTAGAGGTCTGGCGACCATCTAAAATCACGCCGCCCACCGTTGCCTGATCCAGGCCAGCCATAATGTTGAGCAGTGTTGACTTACCACAGCCCGAATGACCAATGAGTGAAACAAATTCACCCTGCTTAATGGTCAAAGCAATATTTTTGAGGGCAATATAGCTGCCGCCATCGCGCAGCGGAAAGACCTTATCGACGTGATCAACTTCTAAAAAAGCAGACATAAAGCTAACCGACCTAAAGTTAACTAAGACTCAGACACAATCAGAGAACCGAGATAGCTGACAAGGCGATCCAAACACAGCCCTACAATGCCAACGCATAACACTGCCAAAATAATTTGGCTCATGCCGTTGTCATTACCTGCGTTGTAGGCATCCCAAATATAAAAACCAATGCCGCCTGCACCAGAAGCCAACATCTCAGCCGCCACAATAGCCAGCCATGCTAACCCAATGCCAATTCTCAAACCCGTAAAAATATAGGGCACCGTAGAAGGTATCAAAATACTGAACAAATATTCTCGACCAGACAACTGCAATACCTTAGCCACATTGTCATAATCTTTAGGGATTTGCTGTACGCCCACTGCCGTATTAATCACAATGGGCCAAATCGCAGTAATAAAAATCAAAAATAAGGCAGCAGGCTGACCATCCTGAAAAATTGCCAATGCGATGGGCAGCCAAGCCAACGGCGGGATCGTTCGCAAAACCTGGATCATTGGGTCAAAACCATTCCGCAGAAAAGAATTGACCCCAATGGCAAGACCAATCACGACGCCAACCACAGCAGCAAGGGTATAGCCCAAGGCAACACGTTGAAGACTTGTAAAGAGCTGTAGGCCAATGCCCCCCTCAACAAAAGGATTCAAGATTAACTCAGTGGTTTGAGATACCACCTTAAGCGGTGCGGGCATCTTCGATTCTGGACTCATGCACAACACCTGCCAGATCAGCAGCACTGCGCCCGTACAAATAATGGGTGGAATAATGAAAGGACCAAACTTTTTAACTTGAATCGCAAAGGTTGATGGGGCGGGCAGTGCGGGGTTTGCCATGATCTGAGGTGAGTCCTTAAAGTAATGCAAAAAAAGTAAGAATTTTAGCATCCGGTCATAGTGCTGAAGCGGTGTTCAAAACTATGACCGGACTTATTAAGCCTTAAGCTTTTTTGATCTTGAGACCCTTGAGATAGGCCATGGGGTCGGCGGGGTCAAACTTTACCCCGTCAAAGAAGGTTTCTACCCCACGGGAATCACTCTTAGGGATCGCAGCCTCTTGACCGATCATCTTTGCCGCCTCTTTCCAGAGGTCAGCGCGGTTGACTTCGCCCACAAGCTTTTTGAGGTCGGTATCAGCAGGGAGCTTGCCCCAGCGCATGTTTTCGACCAAGAACCAGGTGTCGTGACTGGTGAAGGGGAAGGAGGCATCTTCTTTCCAGAACTTCATCTCTAAGGGGCTGTCTTTGAGGGTACGACCATTGCCAAAGTCGAAGTTGCCCTTAGAGCGCTCAATAATGTCCTTGGCAGGTGCTTTAACATACTTGTCAGCGGACAAAATTTGGCACATTTCCGCTTTGTTTTCTTCCTTGTCGCACCATACTTGGGCTTCAAGGATAGCCGCAAGAATAGCCTTTGCCGCTTTAGGATGTTTGTCAACCCAATCTTTGCGCATGGTGAATGCTTTTTCAGGATGTCCTTTCCAAAGTTCACCCGTGGTGACGGCGTTATAGCCTAACTTTTTGGTTACCAGCCGCTGATTCCAAGGTTCCCCAACGCAAAAGGCATCCATTGCCTTGGTTTCCATGTTGGCAACCATTTGAGGGGGCGGAATGACTTTAATATCTACATCGGTTTCTGGGTTCACGCCATTAGCCGCTAACCAGTACCGCATCCACAAGTCATGGGTTCCACCTGGGAATGTGACAGCAGCTTGGAATTTTTTGCCACTGGCTTTCTTTGCGTCAACTTTAGCCTTAAGGGTTGGGGCTTTGGCTTCTAGCTTAAGGTCAAGGTAATCATTAGACAGTGAAATCCCCTGACCATCTGTATTCAACCGAGCCAAGAGATACATGGGAATGGGAGACTTGGTGATTTTACCCACCGTCATGAGATAGGGCATAGGAGACAAAATGTGCGCCCCGTCAATGCCGCCTTTATCGCTGCCTAGCTCTAAATTATCGCGAGTGGTGGCCCAAGAGGTTTGTTTAGCCACCTCTACATCCTTCATGCCGTACTTCGCAAAAAGACCCTTTTCTTTGGCAATCACCAAGGGGGCGCAGTCAGTTAGAGCAATAAAGCCAAGTTTTGCCTTAGTGACTTCAGGGGCATCGCCACCCGCAGCGGCGGTGGAAGCAGAAGGGGAGGGGCTTGAGGTGGTGCTAGATTCTCCGCAGCCGTGAGCTAACAGAGCTGTCGCAGTCGTTGCGCCAGCGGCGATCAAAAATTTACGTCTAGACAGGTTGGACATAGCTTAGTAACTGAAACTCCTCTCCAAAAAGTGTGTCGATTTGCCCTATGCAGCGCTGTGCGCATAGGCTCAAGAAAGTGTTGATTAACAGTCCACAACCACTTGACCCGTGGGATGGGCAATACAGGCCAAAATATAGCCTGCGGCCTGTTCCTCGGCGGTAAGCGCTTGCGGATCCCCCCCGTAGCGGACGGCTCCCGACAGCAGCTTCTGCTTACAGGTGCCACAAGACCCTGCGCGGCAGCTACTGTCAAGGTTCAGCCCTGCTTGCTCTGCAACCTCAAGAATGAAGTCGCCCTCGGTACAGTCAACGGCTTTACCCGATTGGGTAAAAGAAACCGTCGCAGGTGGTGCCGCCACAGTAGGAGGGGGAGCAATATCCGCTTCCACAACCGCTGGCTCTAGCACTACCCCAGCTTTAAGCTGCGCCCCAAAGTGCTGGATCAACAGATCTCGCACCACGGGCTTGAGGTCTTCGCAGGGAATGCTTTTCATGACGCAGGTGCCCAAGTGGGCATCTTTGCCAACCTTTCCCCCCATATAGATATCAACGCCTTCTAGGGTTTTGCCGTTCTTGCGAACTTTAGTGCCCATAAAGCCGATATCTGCCACCTGCGGCTGTCCGCAGGAGTTGGGGCAGCCTGTCCAGTGCATTCGCACGGGCTGGGTAAGGGTGAGTTCTTGTTCGAGCTGATGGGTAAATTCGACGGCGCGGTTTTTGGTTTCGACGAGGGCGAAGTTACAGAACTGTGCCCCTGTGCAGGAGACGAGAGATCGCGATAGTAACGACGGCTCTACGGAGAATTTTTGCAGCGTCGGCTCTTGTAAAAATGCATCAATACGAGAATCAGGAATGTTGGGAATAATGGCGTTTTGCTCTACGGTCAGGCGAATCTCGCTGCTGCCATAAACTTCAGACAACCGAGATAGCTCAAACATATCGTCGGCATAGAGCCGCCCGACGGGGATATGTAGCCCTACATAGTTGAGTCCTGGCTGTTTTTGGGCGTAAACCCCAATATGGTCGCGTTTCTCCCACATAATTTCGTCTTTGAGGGCTGCGGTTTTGAGGGTAAAACCCAATTGCTGCTCAACGGCGGCACGGAACCCTTCGAGGGTCATTTGATCAATCAGCCACATCAGCCGTGACTTTTGACGATTGGCGCGGGGGCCATTGTCTCTAAAAACTTCCAGAATGGCTTTACAGACTGCCACAACTTCACTGGGCGACACCCAAGCATTAAGCGGAATGGCAGCTTCGCAGCGTTTGGGTGAGAAGAAGCCGCCGACGACGACGTTAAAACCGAGCTGTTCGTCTTTATAGGCGGGCACAAAGGCAATGTCGTTGATTTCAGCATGGATGGAGTTGTCTCGGCATCCGGCGATCGCAATATTGAATTTACGGGGCAAATTGGTAAACGCAGGGTTGCCTTTGCCGCTATCGGTAATCATGTCCTGAATTTGGACGGCGAGTTCACGGGTATCTATTAGCTCGTCGGCATCAATGCCTGAAACCGGAGAACCCGTAACGTTTCGTACGTTGTCCATGCCGGACTGAATACTGGTGAGTTCAGAAGATTCAAGACGATTAAAAATATCGGGGATGTCTTCAATACGGATGCCCCGTAGCTGTAGGTTCTGACGAGTGGTGATGTCTGCACAACCGTCAGAGCCGTAACGCTGCACAATGTCGGCAAGAGTCCGCATTTGAGCGCTGCTGATAATGCCTTGGGGCAACCGCAGCCGCATCATAAATTTGCCAGGGGTGACGGGTCTAAAAAAGACGCCCAGCCACTTGAGGCGATAATCACGATCTAGCTCGTTGATCGCTTCCCAGCCAATTTGGGCAAAATGATCAAGATCTTTGAGAACCGCTAGGCCGTCTTTCTCTGCCTTGAGGCGCTCAAATTTATTGAGTTTTTCAGTTGTTTCTACTGTAAGGCCAGTCAAGACAGTACCCTCTCCAAAGTGTCGAACCACTACTCATCTCTCTAGCGAAAATGCTTGAATCGTTAGAAATTACGACGATGGATAGTTGTGTTCTATGTTTTGTTAAGTTAAGGGCGATAGCTGACAGGATTCGTATCAAAAGCTACATAAACCGAAACACGCATGAATCAAAAGGATTGAGTTGATGCATGAAACGCATTAAAATTGTGGAGATCATGAAGGGCGATCGCCTTTCATGTCTTGGCAAAAACTGCGATTGTTATCGAAACAGTCAGTTAAGGCAAAGCTTTGGCAAAGGGTATGCAGATTCTTGCCTCAAGTCAAATTACTGTTCGCCATACACTGCAAGATAGTGTCTTGCAGTGTATGATTAAGATCACTAAGAATTCACTTGAGGATTCAGCCTCATCATGAGCAAAGAAAACATTACATTTCGGCTTGATAGCGATAAACGAACAACCCTTGATGCGATCGCAGCGGGTATAGATCGAGATCGTAGCTATATTCTCAATGAGGCCATTACGGCCTATCTGGAAATGCATCAATGGCAGATTGATCAAATTCAACAGGGACTTGCTGAGGCGGAAGCAGGAGATTTTGCAAGTGATGAAGATGTTCAAGCCATGTTTACTCAGTTAACTCATGCAGGTTAGGTGGGTTCGCAAGGCGCTTAAAAACCTTGA
>JAGVDA010000343.1 GCA_020058975.1 Thermosynechococcus sp. WC_1
AAATATCGGTATTAATGCCAAAGCCATGGTGGGCTTCAGCTACTTCTTCTGGGACTTCTGCCATACCCGATGCGATGGCTAGCCAGTAAAACATCCCCATGTTCATCTTCCGTAACTGTGGTGTTTGTGATTGCTAGGTGATTCTTAAAAACGAGAGAGAGCCGTTGCTCAATTGATAATTTAGTGAGCGCGCCTTAATGAGCTAACTCAGACCCAAGCAGCTTTTTGAGAATTTGTTGACTTAAAGCGCCAACTTCTTTCTCGAGCTGACCAAAAGCCGCCTGCTTTTCTTGCTCTAGCACCTGTTGAACACTCATCGTCTGCTCCTGTAGGCGGCGCTGAGCATCAGCAACCTGTGCTGCTGCTTGCTTCTGAGCCGCTTCCTGTGCTTCAGAAAGAATGGTCTGGGACTGGCGACGAGAAGACGAAAGCTTGTCTGCGTACTCTTGAGCAAGGCGCTTAGCCTTGTCCTGACGCTCGCGCGCTTCGGTATTGTTGCCATTGACGTATTCTTGACGCTCGTTCAGCACCTTAGACAAAGGCTTAAAGAACACCACGTTGAGTACGGCAGTAAGCAATAAAAACTGAATTGCCATCATGGGCAAAGTGGCATCAAAATCAAACATGCTTTTCTTTCTCCTATTGCAGTAAGCCTTTTGCAGAAGCTCAGAGCCTGTTGAGACTAATCGCCGCTACAAAAGGCTGACCTTGATTTACGCAAAAGGATTTGCGAAGAGTAGCACCAGTGCAATCACCAATCCATAGATGGTGAGGGATTCCATGAACGCTAGGGTCAAGAGCAATGTACCCCGAATTTTGCCTTCAGCTTCAGGCTGACGGGCAATCCCTTCGACGGCACTTCCTGATGCATTACCTTGGCCGATACCAGGGCCGATTGCAGCGAGGCCAATAGCAAGGGCAGCAGCAATAACTGAAGCAGCAGCAACTAACGAATCCATGATGCTTTTCCTTTTTGCGAATTCAAGTACGAGAGACAGTTTGAAAGGGTTAGATTAAGCGCGCTCAGACCTTAACGCCTGAAGCTTAATCTAAATGGATTTGCAGAACGGTCAGAACCAAAGCTCACTAAGTTTCTAGTGGGCTTCATGCTCTTCTTCGCCGTGCCCTTCGAGTGCCTCATGAATATAGGCAGCAGCAAGGGTGGCAAACACCAAAGCCTGAATGGCGCTCGTAAATAAACCGAGCAGCATAACGGGCAAAGGCACAAAAAGCGGAACCAACAGAACCAAAACGCCTACCACCAGTTCGTCAGCGAGAATATTCCCGAACAGTCGGAAGCTGAGGGAGAGCGGTTTAGTAAAATCTTCTAGAATCGCAATGGGTAAGAGAACGGGCGTTGGTTGAACATACTTCGCAAAGTAGCCCAGCCCTTTCTTCTTAAAACCAGCATAAAAGTAGGCCAAGGAAACCAATAACGCCAACGCAACGGTTGTGTTGATGTCGTTGGTGGGCGCGGCGAGTTCACCTTCTGGCAACTCAAGCAGCTTCCATGGTACTAATGCGCCAGACCAATTTGAAACAAAGATAAATAAGAATAGCGTACCGACAAAGGGAACCCAAGGTCGGTATTCTTTTTCACCGATTTGATTTTTGGTCAAATCCCGCACAAACTCCAGCGCGTATTCCATGAGATTCTGAATACCGCTAGGAATTCTCTGGACGCTTCGAGTGGCAGCAAGGGATGCAATGAGCAACAACCCAATCACAATCCAGGAGGTAATAAATACCTGACCATGAACTTTTAGGTTGCCCAACTGCCAGTAAAGGTGGTGTCCTACTTCCAGTTTTGCAACTGGAAGCCAAGAATGAAGTTCAAAAGAATTGAGCAGAAGGCTGCCATGGTGCATAGGTTGCACGACCTCACTGGAACTTTATGCAAAACGCCTCAAATTATGCGGTCTTTACTAAAGCCGTATAATTTATTGAGGCTTGGCCACAGTTTTGAGCGTGTAGACGAGAATCGCAGCTTTATAGGTTAAAAACCCCAGAAAAATCGGCAAAACTTCAAGCTGTTCCCATTGGGTGGCAAACACCATAACCCCAATAAACACGGCTAGCTGGCTTTTTCCTACTTTCTGTTCCTGCGTTCCGAGTCGTTCAACGTTTCGTGCCAGCAATTTTAAGTAAACCACACCTGTGCATGCCCCAACTAAATAATTTAGGGCGACTTTAAGAGAATAAAACCACCAGATTGGCCCAAAGGCGATCGCCATTAAAACAAGGGTCGTTACCAGCAGCTCTTGTTGGAGCTGATAGTAAGAATCCATTGAGTGAGTGGACGACTCAGATTCAGTTGTGGCTGACTCCGGTTGAGGAGGCTGCGGTTGAATCGGCAAGTTGGTTGGGTTCACAGGTTGGCTGCTTAAGGTGCTAAACGGCAGGCCACTGTTAATAATATCACGCAGGGGTAACAATACTTAATGGTGATTTGAGGCTCTGAAGGTGTTAATCGACAGCAATAAAAGCTGCTGATCTAGAAGCGATCGCACCGCTACAACCGACATCGAATGTTCACCCATTAGCTCGGCAACAGAACGGCGGGGTTCTTGAACATTGGCTTCACAGGCGCTCAGAAATTCGTGTTCGGCTTCGGTGAGATTGATGATTTGATAGTCGCTGTTGAACAGACAGCGATTGGGCCATCCGTCGAGGCAAGGGTTGAGTTCTGGGAAAGCCGCCAGAAGTGCGTCATCTTGAGACCAGTCGGCGCGGGGGAGAGGTGATCGCCCCAGAAAAAACTCATAGTGCGTGATGGATTCTGGATCCAGTAGCTCAATGAGGCGATAGCGCTCCCATTCGTCGAGATGGGCAGCGCGTTCCATGAGATCTGGATTGCTGCCGACCAAGCGATCAAGCTGCCATGTCTTTGGGTTTGAAAAGCCTAAAAACTCTAGCCCTGAAGCCTGAATGAGTTCTCGCAGTGTGGGGATGGTGTAGTCAATTTCTTGAGGATGGACGTACATATCGGCAAAGCACTCGTCCCGATGGTTTTCCATCGACCAGCGTTCTGTCTCGCGCTTTTTAAGGCGGTTATGGTCTGGCAGTGCCGTAAAAAGTTGACGACCGATGCTCACGCCGTTGCTATAGTCGCCGCGTTGGGAACCCTGGAGGAGGGCGATCGCCTCTTGCATCAGGCTAATTTCCCAGCGGCCTAAGGCACCGTAGACAAAAATGTGAAAGATGCCCCCAGGTGCAAGCTTTTTGGCTAAAGCCTGGATCCCGCCGATGGGGTCAGCGGTGTGGTGGAGGACACCTACAGAGTTAATGAGATCAAATTCCCCTGGCAATTGCGCCACATCAAACAGGCTCAACTGCTGAAACGTGACCCGTTGGGCTACGCCCGAACGCTGGGCGCGCTCTTGGGCGACGGCTAGAGTGCCTGCGCTGAGATCAATCGCCACGACTTCTGCTTGGGGGTTGAGGTGGAGGAGATACTCGGTGCTTACGCCGGAGCCGCAGCCTGCGTCTAAGATGCGAACGTCTTGCTTGGCAGGTTTTTGACCCGTGCAGAAGCTATAGGCCGTATTCCAGTTCCAGCGCCAGTTATAGCCAGGAGGCGGATCGTCTGAGAGTGGGTCTGGCGGAAACGGGTAGGTGTCATAAAGTTTGGCAACGGCAGCGCTAATGGATTGAGCCTCGGACATAACAAACCTTTCACGTCATGAAGGATCTAGACAATGAGACAAGATTCTCATTGTCTATTGTGGGGTATGCCCGAATCGTACCAAAACAAGGGGCTAAGCGATGGCCTAAGCGATAGACTTTGCGGCTGCCTGAATGAGGCTGTTGCTCTCTTGATTTGCATTAGGGATGACGGTGGCGGTTCCCAGATGCAGCGTAACTGCGGGCTGACTGTTGGCGGAAAGATACGGTAGGGTACTAAATTGCGATCGCATTAACTGAATCACAGATTGAACCCCTGTTTCTGGAGTATTGGGTAACAGAATTGCAAACAGATGATCTTGATACCGTGCCACCACATCGGACGGTCGATTGACGCAAGACTGAAGCGTTTCTGCAATAGACTGCAAACACTGCTCCAGCGCCTGCACTCCGTAAACTTCTTGATACGCAGTCAAGCCGTTAAACGAACAAAAAATGAGTGAAATAGGGGCTTTGTCTCGACGCATTTGCTTCCATGCTTCGGCAAGTCGAGATTCAAACCGACCGCGATTTGCAACTTGAGAGATGCGGTCTGTTGTGAATGCCTTCTCAACTCTCTGATAAAGCTCTTTTTGATTGAGAGAATCTCCGAGCTGAGCAATTACCTTTTGAAGGGTTTGCAGCGGATTTTTTTCTACTACATTGTCTAGCGAAATGGGTTCCTCAACCGAGAACTTTGCTCGCCAAATCTCAGGGGCATTGCTGTAGTATTGCACTTCGTCCACATGACACTTAATGCATAAAACAATATGGTCGCCTGATTCAATCGAGCCTTGCCCTGTTACTGTGACCTGAACGTCTTCAAAAGGGGCTTCAATATCAAATTCTTCTCCCCAGACGATATTGGTAAAATCATGAGTCTTACTCATATGCCATTACCTTACTTGAGTCGTACTGCAATGCGAGAAGTCTACGAGCTTTTGGCCTATTATTCCCCAGTTAGATCCTCAGTCTCACATTAGTGTTGAGGAGACTGTAGAAATGGCGATCGCCTTCTTCCAGAGCTGAATAGCGAAGAGAATAAACTTCAACCCTTCGGAAGTCCTCCACTTGAGGTCTGGTGGCAGTTTCAGGCGAGTACAATATCGCCATAGTCGTGCGGCGTCCCCATCGAAGCTTCAAATGATAAGATGTTGCGGAGCTTATGGCTTAAAATTTGCCTCAACAAATCTATTTAGACAAACTACAGAGTGCATCCATGGTGTCATTTGGAATGGTTGGTGAACAGCGGCAGCGTCCATTAGGGCTTGGGGCTGTCGGTACAGTGTCTTCTCTATTATTGGTTTTACTGTCTTCCGCAGTTGCTAATGCTCAAAAAGCAGGAGACTTTAATGGAAGTGGTGCAGCTCAGCCTGCGGTACCGAGCAACGTTCAAATCATTAGCCCCTCAGGCGGTCAAGGTGGACTGTTCAGTATTGAAGCAACCAGACGTCTGCTTAAAGAAGCAGAAAGTGCCGTCTCTGCGCAAAACTATAGCTTAGCTGCCACCAAGCTACAGGATGCCAGACAGGTTTCCAATCAGCTTTCAAATTTTTATCAGGCGCTTGCAGGCTCTTTCCTTGGCATTGATAATCGTGCTTCAGATAGTCTGCGGCTTAAAGCCCTAAGCTCCGCTCAAATTCGCGATCAGTCTACCTACCAGTTGGCACTGGTCTATCGCGCTCAAAATAAGCCTGAGCAGGCCATTCCGCTGCTTATTGAAATTATTCGTAGCCAAAACCCCAGTCGTGACCTAGGGACAAAATCTTATCAGCAGCTTTTTGAACTAGGGTTTGTTGATGTGCCCTATCCTAGAACGCCCACTAGTGCGCCTCCTGCTGGCGTAACGCCGCCAGCTAAGTAATCGACACCATTCTCTGACAAACGTTAAGGTTAATAGGTCGAGGTATAGGGTGTGTTTATGCAGTGCGTTTATGAGGTGCGTTTATGATTAGACCAGAAGAGGTTCAGCAGCTCATTCAGGCTGGATTGCCCGATGCAGAAGTTCTGGTGCAAGACCTCACTGGGGGTGGCGATCACTATCAGGTGACGGTTGTATCCACTGCATTTACAGGAAAGTCGCTGGTGCAGCAGCATCGGTTGGTCTACGGTGCGGTTAATCAGGCAATGGCAACGGATCAAATTCATGCGTTTGCCCTAAAAACCTACACTCCCGAAAAATGGGCTGAAGCAGAGACAGCGGCGATCGCTGCACACGGCTAGCGCTCAGCTTTTCTCTTAAACCTCAGCCATTTTGATAAATTTTGATTAGCCGTGTCGTGACTTTAAGAGGATATTTTATGACCCCTGAACTGCAAACGCGAATTCAAGATGTTGTCACAGCCAACAAAATTGTTGTGTTTATGAAAGGCTCTAAACTGATGCCCCAGTGCGGTTTCTCAAACAATGCCGTGCAGATTCTAAATTCTCTTGGCGCACCCTATGAAACCGTAGACGTTTTGCAAGATGCTGATATTCGCCAAGGCATCAAAGAATATTCCAACTGGCCTACCATCCCGCAGGTTTACATCAATGGCGAATTTGTAGGTGGTTCAGATGTCTTAATTGAGCTATATCAGCAGGGTGAACTTCAGCAAATGGTAGAAGTTGCTCTAGCGTCCTAAGGCGAACCAAAATTCCTTCATGCTGTAGTGTCTAGGACGCTACAGCATTTTTTTATCTAGAGATCCATTCAGATAAGCATCCAGTTCATCTAGCTCAACATCTGGCAGAATCAGCGTTTCCCGCTCATTCGCAAGCTTGCCTGACAGAAAAGGCATCGCTTTTGGCTCTGTTTTAGGTTCCAGCACAGATTCTTTGTCGTCGCTATTTTTGTGAGCGGGACTTCCGCCGTCACTTTTTTGAATCGGCTCTTTGGGAGGATCTAAATTTTCTAGAGAAGGTGTTGGGGGAGGCGTAAATGGCAAATCTGATGCCTGTGGGTTAGGACGAATCCTTAAAAGCGTCTTCAACAGATTTCGGCTCGACTCCAAATACGAAGCCTCATTCTGTTGGCCTGTCCGCTCCGGCAAAATCACTTTCTGCATCAAATATTCGATGGTTTCTTCCTTAACCCATCCCCGTCGAATCAGCACGTCTCCAAACCGTAACTGTGTGGTGACTTGGTCAGCTAGGGCAACCTCTACCTGTGAGGGTGTCAGCAGCCCAGCCTCTATTAAGTAGTCTCCCAGACGCTTGCTTTCGGTCAAAGAAATTTGATTGCTTTCATCATGGACAGTTTTTGACGGAACAATTGGGCTGAGGTCATCTTTCCAGCCGCATTTAGGGCAGTCCCAATAGGCGGGAGGAGAGCCTGACTGCGGAAATGAATGCTGACAGTGAGGGCATATACTCGTGAAGAATGGATGGTCATGGAGAACTCTTAGGTCCTCAATATTGGCAGCCTGTGTAATAAATTCTATGACTGAGTAACGCCGTGGCTTGGAGCCTGAGGTTAACTTCTTGGAGACAGAGGGGCTTAAATTATAAGAATTAGCGCTTTTTGTCCCTTTTGCTCCAGAAGATGGAGCAACCAAAGAAAAATGCTGTAGCTGCTGAGCTTTAGAGGGTGCCGGATTAGGCAGACTCACTGAAGCAGGCGCTTTTACTGTCTGAGATTCAGGAATGGGCGAGATTACAAATTGTTGTCTTAGGCTGGCCTGCTTCTGACCTAAAATTTGCGTGTAAATTTTGACCCGCTTAACATGAACGGGCTTTAGCCTAAGCAATAAATCTTGAACCGCAGTAATTAGCCCAGCATTCTCAGATTCTGACATCACGACAATCAGGACGTGCAGAAACTCATCTTTTTGCTTGACCTTAACGTGAGCACCGCTTGGAATCAGATGGCGGTTTAAGTAGACCGACAAAGCCTGTAAATTCCCCTGGCCCGCAAGTTGAAGAATTTCATCATTAGCCCGTTCCGCCACAAGTCGCTACCCCAGATGGTGAGTCTCTCTACTAATAGTACCCAACCTAGACGGTTCAGAAGCCTTCAGCGATAATTTTTGCCGAAGCCAAAGAAAATTCTAGTGGAAGGTATCCGGGCACTCTTTGATAAAGATATGCAGAGATTGCTGTGAGTTCACTGATCCCCTAATCCCATTACAATATGTAAAGCAAATATGTACAGCAAATTTGGCTGAGAAAGAGAACATGCGGGTTGCAATTATTGGTGCAGGACTGGCGGGACTGGTGACTGCCATTGACTTAGTGGATGCAGGTCACGAGGTTGAGCTATTTGAGTCTCGTCCGTTTGTGGGGGGAAAGGTCGGGAGCTGGATCGACCCTGATGGCAACCATATTGAGATGGGGCTGCACGTCTTTTTCTTTAACTATGCCAA
>JAGVDA010000522.1 GCA_020058975.1 Thermosynechococcus sp. WC_1
ATGAAGGTGCAGCGGGGGGCATTGCCTCAAGATTCTGAGCGCAACGATAATTTTCGTGCCAAGCGTTATGTGGCAAAGTACACGATCAATCCTGCCATCACCCACGGCATCTCAAACTATGTGGGTTCGATTGAGGTGGGTAAACTGGCGGATCTTTGTCTCTGGCGACCTGCGATGTTTGGAGTTAAGCCAGAGATGGTACTGAAGGGCGGCATGATTGCCTGGGCGCAGATGGGTGATGCCAATGCCAGCATCCCTACGCCGCAGCCTGTCCACATGCGCCCGATGTTTGGCAGCTACGGCAGCGCAATGGCGGCTACTTCTCTGACCTTTGTTTCAAAGGCGGCATTAAAGCGCGGGGTGCCTGAAAAGCTGAATCTACAAAAGAAGGCGGTTGCGGTATCAGGGATTCGTAAGTTGACTAAGCGCGATATGAAGCTTAACAGCGCGATGCCCCACATGGAGGTTAATCCAGAAACCTATGAGGTGCGTGCCGATGGTGAACTGCTCACCTGTGAACCCGCAACGGTTTTACCAATGGCACAGCGATATTTCTTGTTTTAACGAAATACTTTAACGAATCTTGATAACGGTCTGCGGCTCACCGCATGGCGTTGTATTTGCGTCATAACTGACAGCGCTCAAAGCCGTTCCGTGTGTGGCCGCTTATTGGATAAGGTAATACTATTTTCTCTACTCAAACAAAACGCATTTATAGCCAGTCTGTAACTTGACTTCGTCTTTGAACCTCCATATATCAGTATCGAGACGTGCTAAGTCAGCTTCAGTAATTCCCTTGACATACACACATCTTCTATCAGTCCAAAGCTCATACCCCGTCTGACTTCTACCAAGAAAAGTTCGAGATGTTGTTGAAGATAATGGAGGTGACGTAATGGGTGTTGGAGTGTCAGATTCTGGCTTAGCAAGACTGTTCTTTAACCAAGACTGCATGTTCCGCCACCACTCTGGCTGCGGATCTCGACTGTCTATGTATGAAGCAGCAATAGTAATTACTAACAGAATTGGAATAACACTACTTTTCAAACTCTGAAAACTTTTCCCTTCCTCGCTAGGTGATCTCATCTAGCACCTCTACGACAGGAAATCTTAGATTATTTCTCAGAAGTATATTGAATATCTTTAGACTAATAACTCTGCAATGCATCACCATTATATCCTATACAATGGATTTCCTTTCTTGTGCATATCTTCTATAAGTTGTTCAAACCCTTTCCACTCTTCCAAGCATTCTTCCCATAGAGTTGAAGCTTGATGCCATAGAGAAGATGAGTCAAACGTTGAGCTTATGAGATTATCAGAGCGACTCGCCTCGTTGCCAGACTTAGTAGCTTGATGACTAGAATTAGTTAAATCATAAGTTTTAGAATATATGGCAATGAGTTTATCCAAACCGCCATAAAATTTAAAAATTTCTGTAATACTATTTTTGCTTAGTGCTTCAGGCAATACTGATAGTTGGCTTTCAAAAGCTTTACGGTGCCACGTAGGAAAAGACAAAGATTTTGGATTTAAAGTATCGATTTTACGTAAATCCTCCACATCATTTTTTAGAAGAGCAAGCAAATCTAGATTATAGTCTATTTCTATCTCAATTATTTTGCGAATTGAACGTGCTTTTTTGTTAGAAGATAAGATGTCTCTAGCGTATGTTGCTATTTGACTAAGAGAAAAACCTAATATAACTCCAGGAATTGCAGGATAAGCTGACAGATATTTTGAAATTGAAGTGAGCATATATGTAGAAAAGAGATCTAGAAGTCTAACTTTTATTTAGGATGGCTAAAATTCCCGTCGAGAAAAAATGAGACTGGCGATCGCCAACAGCAGCACAATATAAATAACGCCGTAGCCTGCATTCAGCGCCATAGTACCCGAATCTGGCAGTAGCCCATAGACCGCCTGATTTTTAAGGTCAAGCCGAGATAAATCAGGGAAAAAGAGATAAATCCCCTTCACAATATTTTTGACAGATTCTGTCTTGATGGTTTGGCTTAAAGTGACTAAATTTTGGCTAAAGTGCCCCATAAAGTACACCGCAAACGTCAGAATGGTTGCCACCAAAGAACTGGTAAACACCCCAAACAGCAGCGCTACCGCAGTCAGCAGCGACAGCTCCAAAATCAAATACAGCCCTGATAGGGTGAGCGCTCCCGCAGAAAACGGAATACCACGCCACAGCATCACCCCAAACAGCATGAGGTTCATGAGTACAACCAGCACGCCTAAAATGCTGGTTAGCCCCAAATGCTTGCCAACAATAAACTCCGCCCGACTCATGGGCTTGGCAATCAGCACCAGCGCCGTCTTTTTTTCAATTTCCTTATTGATCAGCCCCGCACCCATAAAGGCTGCAACCGTCAGCCCCAATAGGCTAATGCCAGCCAACCCTACATCTAAACTAATTTTGCCTTCCGCGCCGCCCGACACTTCATTTAAAAGCAAAACTGCGCCTACCAGCGCAACCCCAAACAGCGCCGCCACATATAAGACGCGCTCTCGAAACACCTCTCGAAATACGTTGGTGCCAATTGCCCAAACTCTCACGATATTCATAGCAGGAGGTCAAAAATAGTAGAACGCTTCACTGTGGAGGATTTTGATGCTGAGGCGATCACCCATCACAGTCCTTATAGTACCCAGCTAGCGCCTAAGGATTAACCACAATCAAACCCTCATGAATACATAAGACCTTTTATCAATGGTCAGCATTGCCAGCCTCAGCCGTTCTTCGGCGTTGATAATCTGAGTTTCAATACTTTGATTCATGATGCCTCTTTGAGAGGTATATGTACTTTATCCTCAAGCACTGCCAGTCTCTTATACTCCTTAGTCGATTAAATTCTGCGGAGTCGAGGAGTATGGTTGTTATGCTGGCGGTAACTGGTCATGCAGATCTGGTTCAATATCCGGCACTTTTGCTAAAACTGCCTCATAGGCTATACGACTGCCGTGCCGCGCTAAATTCTCTAGATATACCTCGGTAGTCAATGCCGAGATTTTTTCTGCTACTGCTGTGGCAATAAATTGATCTATAGAGATGCCATCCTGCTGAGCTAAGATTTGTAGACTTTTATACAGTGAATTAGGAAGTTGAACACTTAGGTCGCTCATGGCAAGACTCCAATCGTTATAAGGAACTCAACTGGACTAACAACTTTCAGTCCAAATTTTTCAATCCCCACAAAATCTCGGAAATTATATGTCACTACGCTATCACATTTTGCTTTAACTGCTAGTTCTAGAACCATGTCGTCCTTAGGGTCAGGGAGATAAGGTCGCCATAAAAAATAAATCTGATGGCGGGTCGCAATAGAACAATAAAAGGCAATCAAATTCTCTACATCTTCGGCTGTTATGTAGAGATTGGAGCTTTGTCGATGCAAGACTTCCTGATATTCGAGCACTAGTGGAACAGAAAGATGAATGTCAAACTTTCCTGTTCCCACCAGTGACAATATCTGAAAAGCACTCCCCCGCCTTGAGCGCAGTCCAGAGACAAGAATATTTGTGTCTAGAACAACTTGTGGAATTGGCATTTCAATGCAATCTGAAGCTCTACTCAGATATTGATACTATATAGTCCAGAAAATCAGATATCGCAAATACTTGAAACGCAAAATTCTTTTGCACATACGTTTCACGATCAAGCACTTTCCATTACTCAATTCTCAGCCCAATGCTTTTTTAAGATTAGCCTGCAATGTTGCAGGAAACTCATACCGAACCCACTGCTCTTTATATCCATCCAGCCCATAAGTTTCTAAAACTCTTTGTGATGCTGATAGAACTGCTCCTGCAAATGTACGCAGTCGGCATTCCGCTTTTAGGATGACTTTACCCTCTAGGTTGGGACGATTGCGATAAAACTCATCAAACCAAAGGATACAAACAGACAACCTATCTTTTGATACCCGCGTAAATTTCCATCTATACTCACCTGGCTCTTCGGTAAATGAAGCCTTTGCTTCATCATTTCCTCTTAATACGTCAGCAATAGCCCTCAATAAATCAGCCAAAGCATCAGATAGAAAAGAAGCAGTGAGAATCACCCTCTGATCGTCTATTTCTACAATGCACTCTGACCAACCTCGACCAGTCAAGTTATATTCAAGCGATACTGCCATAAGCCTAAAAATACCTTCATCAATCTAATTCAGCGGGGCAAATACGCTACTGGCAGTGCCCAGTTCGCTAATGCTAATACAGCGCTGACCCTCAATTTGCTGAAGGTAGCGTTTT
Source organism: Thermosynechococcus sp. WC_1 (assembly GCA_020058975.1). Lineage (GTDB taxonomy): Bacteria > Cyanobacteriota > Cyanobacteriia > Thermosynechococcales > Thermosynechococcaceae > JAAURS01. The sequence continues at coordinate 4,264 of JAGVDA010000522.1, forward strand.
TCTTGGTAGTACAGCCGCTTTAGCTCATCCAGCTCTTGAAAACACCGATTCTCTTCTGCCAGCAGCACATCCGCCTCATCCGATGCCTCATCTAGCATTTGGGCAAGGTAGGCATCGAGCATTGGACGCTGCTCGTACTCGCGGCTGGCTTCTTTAAGCGCAGCCTGAAGCAATTCCAAAACGTGACGGCAGCGCTTCTCACAGGCGATGCGCTCTAGCGTTGCCACAGCCGTCCGAATCGAAAGTGCGGGTCTTAAAATTTCAATCTCGGTGGCTTCATTGAGCTGCATGAGGTGATAAACCTGCTGCATTTCTTGGGCGTGCTGGGTGCAGAGATCTTGGAGCGCATCCATTAAGTCCACTTCCGCAGGGCTAGGCTCTAACTCTGGGTGTGCAAGCGGCTCTACGGCATCTTCTGGCAGCTCCTCAATGCCCAACACCTGCCGCCACAAAAACCGATGGTGAGAGAACGTAAATTCTAAGTCTCGCTGCCGTAATGCCTCTTTGACATCCTGACGGTGGTACGGGCAGTGTAGATAAATTCGCAAGAGCTGGGCTTCTGCTGCTTCACGTAGGCTGTAGTCTGCGGGGCGCTGCCACTTTTGCGATCGCCCATGCCAGCGCTGCCCCCGCACCTGTTGCCGTAGCGCATCTTCAATTTGTAGTGTTTGACGGGCATCTCCCAGGCTCAGCCACTCTGCACAGCGATGGATATAGTGCGTGCGTAGGGTGGCGTTGGGGAGTTTGCCCAGTAGCTGCACAACGGTTTGGGTTGCGGCCTGAAACTGATCCGATTCTCGTAAATCTTTGCCTGCTAGTGCCGACTGAATTTGCCAGTCTAGCCACAGCGGAGCCGTCTCGACGAGCTGTTGATAGGCACTATTAGAGCGCTCCTTTAGAAACTCATCGGCATCTTTGCCATTGGGCAAGTTCAGCACTCGAAGCTGCACTTCGCCCCGTAGCGCCAGGTCTTCCACTTCAGAAATGGCGCGTTCTGCGGCCTTTTGACCTGCTTTATCTGCGTCAAAGTTGAGAATAATCTGCTTTGATTCTGTGTAGCGCAAGAGCTGCCGAATTTGGGCAGAAGCCAGGGCAGTCCCCATTGAGGCCACAACATTTGTGATGCCTGCTTCGTGCAGCGCAATCACATCAAAATAGCCTTCCACCACAATCGCGCGATCTTGCTTGACGATCGCCTTACGCGCCTTATCCAGCCCAAACAGAATTTGTCCCTTATTAAACAGATCGGTTTCAGGGGAGTTGAGATACTTAGGTTCTTCGTTGGTGAGGGTGCGGCTACCAAACCCCACAATGCGGCTTTGCTGATCGTGGATGGGAATCATCAGGCGATCGCGGAATCGGTCGTAGTAGGTTTTCTGGCTTTGGCTCTGCTGGTTCTGGCGCGGCACAATTAGCCCCGCCTTTTCCACTAGCTCAGCGGCAATGCCCTTTTGGTCTACAAAGTACCTGTAAAGGGTTTCCCATCCGCCAGGGGCGTAGCCAAGTTGAAAATGCTGAAGCGTTTCTTCAGTGAGTCCGCGCGTTTGCTTCACGTAGGTGAGGGCGTGCTGTCCACTGGGCTGTCGGAGGGAATGCTCATAGAACTGGGCGGCGATCGCCATTACCTCATAGAGCTGCTCTTTGAGGGAAATCTGGCGCTGAAGCTCTTGGCGCTCTTCTTGCGCTAAGGTTTGGACTGGAACCTGATAGCGCTGAGCTAGGTCTAAAACAACTTCACTAAAAGACTGTTTGCGCAGCTCCATCAAAAACTTATAGACATTGCCCCCCGCCCCACAGCCAAAGCAATAATAGAATTGCTTTTCAGGACTCACGCTAAAGCTAGGAGATTTGTCATCATGGAACGGGCAGGAACCCACAAATCCGCGACCCTGCTTTCGCAGCACCACATGTTCTGCCACTACATCCACGATGTCGGCAGCCTGACGCACCTGCTCAATGGTTTCAGGGTGAAGGCGGGGGGAGGACATGACTAAAAATTAAGCGCCAGCTCTCGTAGAATCACATCATCAGTGTAGGGGGTAAATCTGTGGTTGTCAGACAGCACAGCACAATTCAAAAAAAACGGATCCGGTGGTCTTATGTGGCGGCTGGAGGTGTGATTAGCTTACTGGTGGCTGGTTTGGGGCTGTGGATGGCTTACCCCACGCTCACCTATAAAGGGGTTCCGGTTCGGATTTTGGTTCACTTTTTAGAAGACGAACAAGCCCGTAGCGCTTACTTTGCGGGGCAAAAAACGGCGCTTCATGGTCGCCTTAAGGCGCTAGGCGTAGAAGAGCAGATTAAGGATTTTTATCGTCCTCAATTTCAAGATGAACAGGCATTAGACCTTTATATTCATCAGCTTCTGTACGACAATACAGGCTATATCGGGAAGGCTTACGTTATCAGCGCAGAGGGGCAGCTCATTCCTAAGCCAACGCTAACGCCCGAGTTTTGGCGCTGGTTTCAGTTAGCAAAGCGGCTCCAGCTTGTGAGCGATCAAGAAATGGAAAACGGTGAAATCCTCATCACCACGCCTCAAGGCAGTCAGGTGCCCTACACAACTATTTCGGCGCTTTACCCCATTGCCGACCTAGAAAAGTGGGCGGCGGCTTCACAGCCACTACCCTAAAACACTTTGCAAACTGACCTAAAGCTCACTTATACAGAATGAAAGGAAGCCTAGAATAGATTTACAGCAGTGAGGTGCTTTCAGCCCAACTCAATGGACTGAATGGCTCAATTCGTCGCCTTGGCTGGAAGGGATTTGGTATGAACCATAGGCAAAGTTTTTTTGAAGGCTTTGGTGGGCTTTCCCTTTTTTATCAGCGCTGGTTTCCCGATGCAGAGCCAGTTCAAGGAATTGTAATTGTTGTGCATGGGCTGGGCGGTCACAGCGATTTGTTTAAGAATGGCGTTCGCTGTCTGGTGCCCCAAGGCTATGGAGTGTATGCCCTAGATTTACGGGGGCATGGGCGATCGCCAGGGCAGCACGGCTATATCCACCAGTGGCAAGAATTCCGAGAAGATTTACGCGCCTTTTTGCAGTTCATCCGCAGTCAAGAGACCGTAGAAAATTATTTTCTCTGGGGTCACAGTATGGGCGGCACCATTACCCTAGACTATGCCCTGCACTATCCAGAATCATTACAGGGCTTAATTCTGTCTGCACCAGCGATGGGCCAGATTGGCGTTCCGGCCTGGAAACTTGCGATGGGCAAGGTTCTGTCTCGGCTCTGGCCTCGGTTTAGGCTAAAAGTTGGCATTGACCATTCTTTAAGCTCTAGAGATTTGGCAGTCCTTAAAGATTACGCGACCGATACACTGCGTCATGAGTATGGCACAGCCCGTCTCTCTGCCGAATTTTTTAAGACCGTTCGCTGGATTAACCAAAATCTTGATCAGCTCAAAGTTCCGCTGCTGTTGCTTCATGGCGATGCAGATGGCATTACTTCCCCCACGAGCAGTCAATCACTGTTTCAACACCTTCAGATCGTGGATAAAACCTACCGACAGTATCCTCAGAGCTATCACGATCTATATGCCGACCTGAACTATATGGAGGTGATTTCTGATATTGCAAGTTGGATGGCGAGCCATGGACAGCGATCACAGCCACTTTCCCTCCCACTCCAGTGTCTTTTGCTGAATTGAATCAGACTTCACAAAACTCAAACTCATGGAGGATTTTCACCAAATACTGTGACTATTTGAACGGCTTTTATAAAGTCTAAAAATGAGCACTTAATCTCAGGTTCATGAAAATACAAGAAGCAACTCATTCGTTACTTAAGCCGCTAAGATAGATATACCAACACCTTAAGGAGAAATGGGCAAGGCTAAAAAGCTTGAGCGATTGCCTAAATACTACTATTTCAATTCAGATATAATTACTTTTTAGATAAGTATTTACTCTGATACTAAGATTGTGTTTTTCTACGCTTAATAAAACCCTTTTTATGAGGAGAAGAGTTAACACTCTTCTAGGAAAGCATGTTATGGCGAAAGCAGACTCGTCAGGATACTCCGCCCTCGTTACCGCCTTTTTTAGGACGCACGCTGCCTTCTTTACTCGATGAGGGCTGTCGTCACACACCCAATGGGGATGCGTTTCACCAGTGGTCAGCTTCAGGTTGGCAGACCTTTTCTAATGAGCAGGTGCGGGATGCAGCCGAAGACTTAGCCTTGGGGCTGTTAGGGTTAGGGCTAAAGAAGGGCGATCGCCTTGCGCTCCTCATGCACAGTGACGTACAGTTCTGCATTGCGGATATTGGCAGTCTGTTGGCAGGGTTGGTTAATGTGCCCATTGACCTCACCCAAACCCTAGAGAACATCATTGGAACCCTTCAGCATTCAGAAGCAAAAGTGCTGATGGTTTCAACTCTCGATTTGTTGAATCAGGTCGCGCCTTTTTTAGGTCAAGCCGCTCACCTTCAACACGTCATTGTGGCAAAGGTGCCCTTGCAGTGGGGACAGCAGAAAACTCACACGTCCCTTGACAACTCACAGAATCTAACTTCAGTCCCTTCACCTTCAGCCTGTTTATCGCTCTCTGCTGTTCATCTCAATGAGGCAGAGCAGCGTTGGCCTTACTGCACCGCAGGCATCAAGGTATGGTCTTTGGTCGAAATTCAGCGCGCGAGCGAACGTTCTCTTTCACGAGCGCAGGTTCAGTCGTTACGCACGAATATCCATCCTCAAGATTTGGCAACGTTCATTTATCTGCCTGATGCAGCAGGTCAGCTCCAGGCCGTCATGCTCACCCATGAAAATCTCTCCTCTAATGCGCTGGTGGCATTTCACAGTCTGCCCACCCTCAAGCGCGGAGGCAAAGAAGTGGTGCTTTCCTTTCTGCCATTAAATCATGTTTTAGCGCGATCGCTCCTCTACGGTCACATGGCTTACGGTCACAGCATTTACTTCACCACAGCGCATCGGGTCATGAAGCATCTTCAAGAGGTGCGCCCCACCATTTTGACGACGGTGCCGCTGCTGCTGGAGAAGGTGTATAGCAAGCTGTTAGAAGCTGCCCATAAGCCCTCGCGGTTGGGAATTCAGCGCTGCTTTCAGCACTGGGGGGTACGGCTCGCACAGCGCTATGAGCTAGGGCGCACTGGCTCGCTGTGGGATGTGCTGTTGCGGCAGTTGGCAGATCCGCTAATTTTTGCAAGGTGGCGATCGCTATTCGGTGGACGACTTCGCTACCTGCTCAGCGGCGGTGCAGCGCTAGATGGCAAGATCGTTAACCTGTTTGCCGCAGCAGGCATCCGCATTTTGCAGGGTTATGGGCTAACGCAGACCAGTGCCGTCGTGTGCGTCAATCGTGAACGCTTAAACTATGCCGGAACCGTCGGCCCTCCGGTGGTAGGTGCTGAAGTCAAAATTGCACCTGATAGCGAGATTCTGGTTCGGGGGCCTTTGGTGACACGGGGCTATTACAAAAACCCTGAGTTAACCCGCACCTCAATTGATGCTCAAGGCTGGCTGCATACCGGAGACTTAGGAATCTTTACCACTGGGGGCTGCTTAAAAATTACGGGTCTAAAGAAAGATCTGTTTAAGCTGGCAACCGGAAAATATATTGCGCCACTGCCCATTGAGCAAAGGCTGAGACAATCGCCTCTCGTTTCTCAAGCTGTCGTCGTGGGGGCAGATCGAAAATTCTGCGGGGTTTTACTGTTTCCCAACTGGAAAGGACTTCGCCAAGAAGCCCAGCGACTCGGCTTAACGCTGTCGGCAGAAGACCTGCTGCGCCACCCGTGGATTCTAAAACGCTACCAGGCGATCGTTGAAGCCGCGAACTGTCATTTGCCCTACTGGTCTGCCGTTAAGCAATTTCGGCTCATTCCTACCGCACTCACGGTCGAGAAAGGGCTATTAACGCCCATCGGTCAGCTTCAGCGCGCCGCAATCTTAACGCGGTTTACATCAGAGATTGAGGCGCTTTATGGCACTGCTGCCGCGGCTACTCCCCCATCAGAACCCTTTACAACACCGCCCCCATCACCTCCGCCTGACTTAGAAGGGGATGCTTGTCCAGCGTTTGCTCAATCTTTAAGTCCTCGTTTCACAACCTAACTTTTTGGCCTAAAGATCATGAATTTAATGATCTCCAACTTTGACCCTCTCCCCCTTTCTTATAGCCCAAAGGCTTTACCCCTCTCCCAGAACGGGAGAGGGGAGCAAGATTCTTGTCCTCCTTCTCCCGCTCTGGGAGAAGGGGTTAGGGGATGAGGGAGTGCAAGGTGTAAAATCTCTCACCAATTCTCTAAGTTATTGAATTCACGATCCTAAGCAATTCCCTCGATTATTTAATTCACAACCCTAACGTTTTAGGAAGGTGTGACCTATGCTAAAACCATTCCAAACCGCCGCTGTCTTGGGTGCAGGCGTAATGGGTACGCAAATTGCAGCGCATCTCGCCAATGCAGGTTTAACGGTTCATCTCCTTGATATTGCTGCCCTGACGGGGAACAAAAACGCCATCGTAGAAGCTGCCTTTAAGAAAGGACTGAAGCTCTCGCCACCTATCTTTTTTACAGCTAACACTGCTCACCGCGTCACCCTCGGTAACTTTGACGAACACTTTAATCGCCTTGCCGATGTGGATTGGGTGATTGAGGCTGTGGTCGAAAACTTGACCATTAAGCAGCAGCTCATGGCGCGACTTGAGCAGGTTGTCCGCAACGATGCCGTGGTTTCTACCAACACGAGTGGACTGCCGATTCATGACATTATTCAGAGTCGATCAGAAGCCTTCCGCAAGCGGTTCTTAGGCACCCATTTCTTTAACCCACCGCGCTACCTCAAGCTATTGGAGCTGATTCCTACCGCCGATACCGATCCGCAAGTTTTAGAGCGGGTGCGAAGCTTTGGCGAACTCCATTTAGGGAAAGGGGTCGTAATCGCAAAAGATACACCCAACTTTATTGCCAACCGAATTGGGATGTTTGTTACCCTGCTGGGGCTTCGTGCCCTAACGGACAAGGGCTACACCATCGGAGAAATTGATACCTTAACCGGAACCCTCGTGGGTCGGCCTAAATCTGCAACCTTTCGTACCGCCGATTTAGTGGGTCTAGATACGCTCATGTATGTCGTCGAGAATCTCTACCCAGTCATCCCAGATGATGAACGCCGCGAGGGGTTTAGGGTGCCAGAACTGCTGCGAAAACTG
>JAGVDA010000575.1 GCA_020058975.1 Thermosynechococcus sp. WC_1
TCTTGGATAACTTGCCATTTAACATTGAAGATGGGTTGATTTGACATTACCATCTCTCATATAACTTCCTGGTGTTATTAAATCCACGATCCTAAGCGCACCTAACGTTTGCACCATCAGCTCATAATCGTATGGTGTTGTTGTGCAGCAACTTTAATGAATCTAGAGTATTTTCTGGTGATTCAGTGAATTGAGTGTTAGAGGTGAGTACAACAACAATTCAAGAGTGCATATTACAAGATGACTCAAGCTGATGCCAGACAATTCGCCCCTGCCACTCAGCGCAACCGTGAACCGATTCTTCGGGTGCTGCAACAGGTGTTACCTCCAGAAGGGCTTGTGCTAGAAATTGCCAGCGGCACCGGAGAACATGCCGTATTTCTTGCGCCGCAGCTTTTCCCTCGCTATTGGTTGCCGAGCGATGCTGATACTGAAGCTTTAGCAAGTATTTTGGCTTGGCAGCAGCATTTCCCCGCTGAGCGGTTGCTACCCCCCGTCACTTTGGACATGAGCCAATCTGATTGGCTCGGTGTGGCAAAGACGGCAATAGCCACACACACTCTAGAAGACGTACCTATCACCGCGATCGCCAATATCAACATGATTCACATTTCGCCTTGGTCTGCCACCTTGGGCTTAATGCAAGGCGCTGAAGCACTGTTGCCCATTGGAGGCGTACTTTATCTGTATGGGCCGTATCGGCAAAAGGATGTACCGACCGCGCTCAGTAATGAGGCATTTGATGCAAGCCTGCGATCGCGCAATCCAGCCTGGGGGCTTCGCCACTTAGAAGACGTTGTAAAGGTTGCGGCACAGCATAACCTTCACTTAAGTAACATTATTGAAATGCCTGCTAATAACCTTTCTGTCGTGTTTGAACGAAGAACATAGGGGCGATGGATCTACGTTGGCCAACCACAGGCAAGAAATTGTTCGGTATTCTATAGAGAAGAAGTGGCGCTGAGCATGAGCCTGTGGATTTTGATGAACTAATATTCTTGATTGATGCTGCTGTTTATGAAAGTACGCAAAGGCATCTGAGAGACACAGAAGTTCTGGTGTTTCGGGGTTCCTGGCAGGGTCAGGGGTATGAAGAAATTGCAGAAGCGCATCACTACACGGCTCAATATCTGCGTCAAGATGTGGGACCTAAGCTATGGAAATTGCTGTCTCAAGTCATCGGAGAAAAGGTCAGTAAAACCAGTTTTCGGGCGGCAATAGAACGCTATGGTCGAAAACATTTAGAGCCAAAAAACCTAACCAAAGACAAAACGTTTTGGGCTGAGTCAGAACCCGACCCTGTCGCAAAACAGCTTGACAATCTAGGTGAAGCGGCATCTACCACCCAAGCTGATTGGGGAGATGTCATTGATAGCTCTGTGTTTTATGGTCGCACTGAAGAACTGCGAACCTTAGAGCAGTGGGTTGTGGGCGATCGCTGTCGTCTGATCTCGCTGTTAGGCATGGGCGGCATTGGTAAAACGACTTTATCGGTGAAGCTTTCGGCGCAGATTCAAGGGCAGTTTGAGTTTGTCTTTTGGCGATCGCTGCGGAATGTGCCAGTCTTTGAAGACCTATTGGCTTCACTCATTCATTTTTTGTCACGCCAGCAAGAATCTGCCCTGCCCGATAGCCTCGATGATCAGCTTGCGCGATTGCTGCACTATCTGCGACAGCATCGGTGTTTAGTGGTGTTAGACAACTGGGAATCGGTGCTGATGAGCGGTACCTCTGGAGCCTACAGTGCGGGCTACGAAGGCTATGGTCAGCTATTGCGCTGCATTGCCGAAAGCCAACACCAGAGCTGCGTCATTATCACCAGCCGAGAGAAGCCCAAAGGACTTGCTCAGCGTGAAGGCAATACATTGCCCGTGCGATCGCTCTCCCTTGAAGGGTTAGACCACATCGAAGCACAGGCGCTGTTTGCCGATAAAGGCTTAGTAGATATTGCCCCAGAAGCCTTAGCTGAAATATTGCGACACTATGCAGGCAACCCCCTGGCGCTCAAGATTATTGCCTCTGCGGTGCATGATCTATTGGATGGCAATGTTGCCAACGCTATTCCCTACATGCGGCGGGGCGTACTTCAGTTTGATGATATTAATGACCTGCTGGCGCGGCACTTTAATCGACTTTCGGCAGCAGAGCGACAGGTGATTTACTGGCTGGCGGTCAGTCGTGAACCTGTGGCGATCGCCGATTTAGAGCTAGATATTGTGCAAGATAGCCTACCCCTGCCGGAAGTGATTCGCTCTTTGCGGCATCGCAGCCTTATTGTGCAGCACGGTCGGCTGTTCTCTCTAGAACCTGTGGTGATGGAGTACGTCACGAATCGCTTAGTAATGGGCGTGTGCGACGAAATCTTGAGCCAGCAGCAGGCGCTGCTAAAAACCTATGCGCTCATTAAGGCACAAGCCAAAGACTATGTGAGACAGGCGCAAATTCAGTTTGTGCTGCGGCCTGTGCTGGCGCGGCTGCAAGACGTTTTAGAGAGCAAACCTCGCGTTGAGCAGTGCCTAAAAGATCTTTTGGCAAAAACTAGAGCAGATGCGCCGCTGCAAGCAGGCTATGTGGGAGGCAATCTCCTCAATCTACTGCGGGAGCTGGGGGCAAACTTTAGCGGCCTAGACTGCTCTTATCTCGCCATTTGGCAGGCGTATCTGGTCGATGCCAATTTAGCGCACGTCAACTTTGCCCATGCCGATTTGTCTCGATCTTCGTTTACAGCGGTCTTAAGCGCCACGCTTTCGGTGGCCTTTAGCCCTGACGGCAAGCGCTTTGCCATGGGCAGCGCCGACGATAAGGTGCGCGTTTGGCAGGTGGAGGGCTATAAAGAGGTGCTGACCTGTGAAGGGCACAGCAGTTGGGTTTGCGCGGTGGCCTTTAGCCCCGATGGTCAAACCCTTGCCAGCGGCAGTTTTGACAAAACCGTGAAGCTCTGGAATTTGGCAACGGGGCAGTGCATCAAAACCTTGTCTGGTCATGGGGGCTGGGTGTGGGCGATCGCCTTTAGCCCTGATGGGGCAACCCTCGTTAGCGGAGCCGATGACCATACGGTAAGGGTCTGGGATATTGCCAGCAGCAAATGCCTCACCACGCTCACAGGCCACGAAAGTACGGTATGGTCTTTGGCCTACAGCCCCGATGGCAAAACGATCGCCAGCAGCTCCGCTGATAAAACCATTCGGCTTTGGGATCTCGCCACGAACACCGCCATAGAACTGCTGCAAGGGCGCATTAATCGCGTGCGCTCCCTTGCCTTTAGCCCTGACGGCGCATTTTTAGCGACGGGGGGCATTGACTGCACGGTAGATATTTGGCAAGTGGAAACAGGTGAATGTCTGCGATCGCTCAAAGGACACCTTCAGCCCGTTGTCTGCGTTGCATTTGCCCCCGCTCTTGCGGATGAAGACGCTAGCGAAGCGGCGTTACCCCTTTTAGCGACAGGGAGCCAAGACTGCACCATTCGCCTGTGGAATATTACCTCTGGTCAATGTGTGAAAACCCTCAAAGGCCACCCGAATGGGGTGTGGTCTGTGGCCTTTCACCCCAACAGCACCCTTTTGGTGAGCGGCAGTAATGACAGCACCGTGAAGCTCTGGAACCCTCAAA
>JAGVDA010000262.1 GCA_020058975.1 Thermosynechococcus sp. WC_1
AGGAAACTCTCAAAGCACGATTGCCTTTGTGGACTATCTGCTCAAGCAACATCCCAATCGCCGGATTGCCTTACTCTGGGATGGGGCAAGCTACCATCGCTCAGGGGCGTTTAGAGACTATCTAAGCTCTATCAATCAAGGCATTGAAGAATCACAATGGAACGTCACCTGTATCAGGTTTGCACCCAATGACCCCAAGCAAAATCCAATTGAGGACATTTGGTTACAGGCTAAACGATTTATCCGAGAGTGGTACCATCTTTGCAAATCTTTTCGTGCCGTTAAGGCTTTATTTGAGTTTGCATCCCATCGACAAATATTTGATTTCCCTAAGCTTTTCACTTATGGCTGCTTCTCATAAATCATTTGGGATTGCTATACATGCTTAAGCAAGACCTGAGCGATCGCCGCTCCCTCGGTTTGCAGCAGCCCATGATCTGCCGCTGGAAATATGTGCATCTGAGCCTGGGAAATCCTCGATGCATAGGTTTGACAGTGCCAGAGTGGAATCGTGTCATCCTTTTCGGCGGCAATCACCAGCGTGGGAACCTGGATGTGATGGAGGTCTTGCTCAACCGTATCCACCGCATCTTCAGGCCGGAGGCGATCGCGCAGAAATGACTTTGCCACAGGCTGCGCTAGCAATGCCTGACGCACCCGCATAATCTCTTCAAAAGTCTGCTGCTGCCCCAACCATCGGCTCATAGGGGCGATCGCCTTCAGCCCTAAATCGACCCAAGGACTTTCCCAAAGTAGCGGCCTTAAATGGTTATAGCGCCCCACAAACTGATCGTCTCGGATTCCGGCAGGGGCAATGAGTGTCAGCCCTGCCAATGCATTGAGGGGCTGCGGCAGATCTCGCTCTGGCAGGCTCAGTTTGCCTGTGGTGCAGGCGATCGCATATGCTGCGGCAGTCCACCCCCCGTAGGAATGCCCCACCAGATAGAAACGCTCCAGTTCTAGCGCCGCAATGCATCGCTGCACAAACTCAACCTGGTGCCAGATGCTGTAGCGCAAATCCGGCTTTGCAGATTCGCCAAACCCCAATAAATCTAGGGCAAAGCAGCGGTGGTTGGGCAGATGCGCCATCACGGGCAGCCAGTTGCTGGCATCTCCTAAAAAACCGTGGAGAAACACAATGGGGATGCCGCCCGTGCCCTGCTCTAGGTAGGCGGCGTTGTAAGGCTTAAGCGGAAGGCGTTGTTTTTGCATTTGGCAGTGCCAGCGATCGTCCGCGCCAGGTCCAGCCCCAGCCCGTTTCTGTTTTGATGATAGAGGCAATGGCGATCGCCGCTACAAGCAGCCCCCCCAACCAGCTTAAACTCCAGTAGCGCACGGGCAGCTCTAGCAAAACGGCCTGCTGTCGCCACAGAATTGATTCCCATAGCAACAGTGCTAGGGCACAAATAAGGGGGAGCAGAAATAGCGCACCTTCCGGTAGCCCAACGCTGACAATGGCAGCACCGCTGAGCAAAATACCGAGCCAGGGCACCACTAAAACAAGCACCGCAATGACCGTAATCATCAGCGTTGCTGAGACTTTGCGCTTTGCGCCCATGTGGAGATTTTTCGTCCAGCCTTCCCAGAGGGCTGCCAGGTTCTGGTACATTCTGACTTTTACTAGCCCCAAGCCCAGCATTAGACGCATCTTTAGCCCAAAGGCTTTAATTTGACGAGCCAGCGCCACATCTTCGACCAAATCATCGGCAATGGCACGATGTCCGCCAATCTGGTCATAGGCCGCGCGGCGAAACAGCATAAAAGGGCCTGCGGCAAAGGCGGTGCTGGGCTGCGCCGGATCGTTCACGGCTCCAAAACTAAACCCTGCGGTCAGCATCCGCACGATGATGGGCTGGACGAGCCACTCTGCTAAGCAGCCACACACAATTTCGGGCAGACAGCTAATGAGGTCGGCGTTAGTGGCTTGGGCTTCAGTCATGGCAGCGGCGATCGCCCCTGGTTCTAGCCTCACATCGGCGTCAATAAACAGCAGATATTCCCCTTTGGCTTGCTCGACGGCCTGAGCGCAAGCCCAGTTTTTGCCGCGCCATACTTCTGCCGTCGGTCGAGGGGGTACCGCCACTAAATGAACGCGAGGGTCTTGGGTGACGAGGGTGTGAGCGATCGCCCTGGTTCCATCGGTCGATTCATCATCGGCAATCCAGACCTGAAGGTGCTGTGGATTGGGCAGCTCGCTCTTAAGAACCGATTCAACGCAGTCTCGTAGATTAATGGCTTCGTTATAGGCCGGAATGACCACGGCGATCGTGGGGAGGTGGGGCAGCGAGGGATGGGGTGGCATGAGGCGAGGGGCAGCGCTGATGGATGCCTGAAAACTCTGGTGAAATCTAAGAATTGCGTAACCCGATAGAAATAGCGCTCCCATGCCAAGAAAGGTAAGAAGACTATTAAGTACTGCCCCTGTCATGCAATTTTTCTCAACTGTTAGTCAAACGCTCGTCTTTAGATGCTCATCTATGGTCGCATTAAGTTTGTAGAATCGACGGCGCTACTTTGCCGACATCGGTAGAATGCTGAAGCAGACGTTTAGCTTAACTGCATCATTTTTATGGAGCGCATTCCAGAGCCAGAGTTAATGAACGAGGTCGAGCAAGCGCGTGCCTATGCCAAAGCAGACTTTGCTGAACCCCATGCTCGCTGTATTGAGCTGCTGCAACATTCCCTCCCAAATTTGCCCCAGTCGGGTGCAGCGTTAGACCTCGGCTGTGGCTCGGGCGACGTGACCCTTCGCCTCGCTCGTGCCTTGCCAGACTGGTCTGTGGATGGTCTAGATGGTTCCTCCGCCATGCTGCACTTCGGCTATGAAGCCGTTGAGCAAGCAAGCTTAAGCGCACAAATTACCCTGCATCAGGCGTATTTGCCCGATGGAGAGGCACCCCGCGCGCATTACGATCTCATCTTCTCAAACAGTTTGCTGCACCACCTTGCAAACCCAATGGTGTTGTGGCAGTCTGTCCATCGGTGGGCGAAACCCAATACCGCCATTTTTATCATGGACTTAATGCGTCCTGACTGCACCCAAACGGTTGCCCAGCTTGTCGATCAATACGCTGCCAACGAACCCGAAATTTTGCGTCGCGATTTTTATAACTCACTTTTAGCAGCCTATACCCTGGATGAAGTCCAGATGCAGGTTCAGCAAGCCCACCTGAACGATTTGAACGTGAAGGCTGTCAGCGATCGCCATTTTATTCTCTGGGGTCACTACCCAAGCTAAGCCGGATGGTAGTAAAACGAAACCCCCAGCAGCAGGTAGGTTGCCAGCAGCAGCGCACCATCGAGCCAATTAGAGCGACCGCCAAAGCTAACGAGATTTGTCACAGTTACGGCGATCGCCAAGGCCACCACTTCAAACGGGTTAAAATTCAGGTCAATGGGCTTGCCCCATAGCTCCCCTACAAAGACCAGCACAGGGGCGATAAACAGCGTAATGAGGAGGCTGTCTCCTGTTACAGTAGACACCGCCAAATCCATTTCGTCTTTGAGCGCAAGACGGGTAATGGTGACATAGCCCGCCACGTCGCTGATCAGCGGCAGCAAAATAACCCCTGTAAATAGCGGCGTTAAGCCCAACCCCTGCGTGGCAGATTCCACCACGCCCACAAATAAATCAGATTCAAAGGCAATACCAATCGAAGCCGCGAGTAAAAGCGCAATCCATTTACCTAGCGCTGCCTTACGAGAGGCAACCGTAGCCTCATCGGGCGCAATTTCACCCTCCGCTAAGCCCACGTCATACAGATAGCTATGGGTTTTGAGTGAAAACAGCAGCGTTAGCCCATACAGCACAATCAAAACCGTCGCGGTTGCCATTGAAATGTGCCGAATGGCCTCAGGGTCTACCATGTTTGAGGTGTAGGTGACCAGGGTGGGTAGGGCGATCGCCACCACTGCCAGCGTCATAAACGACCCATTCACCCGCGCAAAAATCGGCTTAAAAGACTGCTCTTTATAGCGCAGCCCTCCCGTTAGCATCCCTAGACCCAAGAGCAGTAGTAATGCTCCCAAAATGCTGCCCGTAATGCTGGCTTCTACAATATCCACAAGCCCTGCCTTGAGCGCCACCAGCGCCAAAATCAGCTCTGTTGCATTACCAAAAATAGCGTTTACCAACCCACCCACAGAGGGGCCTGTGACCACTGCAATCTTCTCAGTCGCGGTACTCAGTGCAATAGAAAGAGGGATGATTGCCAATACCGAAGTGCTGAATACGGCAAAATCTCCCCAATGCAGATATTCTGCGGCCCAAGAAAGTGGGATAAAGCTCAAACCGACTAAGATAATTAGCGTTTTGAATGAGAGAAAACTTTTAAGGTTAAGACTAGAACCGAAACCATCCATAGAAAACCGATAAGGGAGATGCAGATCTCTTATTGTTGCAGAGGCTCAACGGTCTTGTACTGGCTGAAGTCTGTTGACCCACAGCTAAACGCAATACATTTGTTTACAATTAAATGAGAGATGAACCAGAAGAGGTACGACCCTAAGCCAATCAAACGCTAAACATCAAGTTTGTGCGTCTATCTGAAGTGTGTTCTTGAGAGAAGCACTCCTTGATAGGATGGTGGCGATAGGTCTATGAGGCAAATGGCTTTTGCACTACCGCTAGATTCTGCGGCTGGGCTAAAGCTGAAATCTGGTCAAAGCATTTTGCACACTGCCAGATTTTTTACCGTTATTTTAGAGAGAACTGAACGCTATGGCTTACGAATTTCCAACTTTGCCTTATCCTGAAACTGGCTTAGAGCCACATATTTCGGCTAACACGCTACAGTTTCACTACGGCAAACATCACGCTGCCTACGTTACTAATTTCAACAACCTAGTCAAAGAAACACCTCTCGATAGCCTTCCCCTAGAAGAAGTCATCAAAACGACCTACAACGACGCAGCAAAGGTCGGCGTATTTAATAATGCAGCGCAAGCCTGGAACCACACGTTCTACTGGCACTGCATGAAGCCCAGCGGTGGCGGCGCGCCCAGCGGTGCCTTAGCGGATAAAATCAATGCTGATTTCGGCAGCTTTGACGAGTTTAAAACTGCGTTTAAGCAAGCGGGTGCGACTCAGTTTGGCAGTGGCTGGGCGTGGCTTGTACTAGACAGCGGTACGCTCAAAGTTACCAAAACGAGTAACGCAGATAACCCCCTTGCCCACGGTCAAGTGCCTCTGCTGACCATGGATGTATGGGAGCATGCCTACTACCTCGACTACCAAAATCGTCGCCCTGACTATATGGAAACCTTCCTCAATAGTTTGGTGAACTGGGATTTTGTATCTGAACAGTTTGCAGCAGCCTAAGTCATTGAGCGGCATCTAACCCGAGGCTCTTTCTGCTTTAACCCCCTTTTCCCACCACGGGAGGAGGGGGTTGCCCTTTGTTGCGGCGATCGCAGTCCCTTGATAAACGACCCTAAAATAAAGAGGTGTGACTGAGGCTGCAAGATTGAAACAGGTCAAAACGAACCCTTCTTTTGACAAAAAGGCCAGATTCAGGCTGACAGCATCCATTGCTCTAGGAAGCTTTGCCGCCTTAATCTCTACCGCCGCCCACGCAGAATGGAAGCTTATTGACGACTGGAAAGAAGTTCGGCGGCTTTATGTAGAACTGCCTGCCAAACCATTGGACTTCAGTAAAAAGCAGATTTTAGTGCGGCTGCTAGAAGCTGATTACGATCAGCCCAACGTTGTCCACCGCAAGGGTGACGTTCGGTCAATGGCCGTAACCCACCTCGTCGATTGTGCGGTTGGTGCTGAATCTTCGTACCAGTTTTACGATTACCCAGGCAAAATGGCGCAAGGCAGAGGCACCTATAATTCAGGGAAGTCTCTCATTAAAGCGAAACAAGAGCTTTCACGCCCTTGGAAAGGCTCCAGCATCGACGATATGATTCAGCTTGGCTGTAAAAGCCTTGGGTTCCAGGCTCCCGAAGGCAAAATTTATCCCAAGTCGGTTGAGCCATAACCAGATCAGCAAAAGGTTTCAGTAAAATCACAGACTCTTTCTTCTCAATCTCTGATGGACGCAACCTTACCCAGCCTAATTCAGCAGATGCTCCAGCCGGATTTTTACCCCCATCCCGTGCAGGAACCCATCCAACTGCTGCAAACCCATATTTCTTATGTTTTTTTGACAGGAGAATACGCCTACAAAGTCAAAAAGCCCGCAAACTTTGGGTTCTTAGACTTCACCAGCCTCGAAAAACGTCGTCACTTTTGCCACGAAGAACTACGTCTTAACCAACGGCTCTCGCCCGATCTTTACTTAGCCGTGCTGCCCATCGTCGAAAACGCGGGTCAGTACCAGCTTGGTGCAGTTGACTCGGTTCAACCTGCCGCAGAATACGCCCTTAAGATGCGGCAGTTCCCCCAAACAATGCTCTTGAGCCATCTCTTTGAGGATGGAAAACTAACGCCTAAAATCGTTCAGCAATTAGCCACACAGGTCGCAACCTTTCATGCCAGCGCTGTTAGTAGCCCTGAAGTGACGGCTTACGGTAGCGTGGCGTCAGTCCAGCAGGTCGATACCAACAATCACGTCATCAGCACATCTTTTATTGGCACTTCCCAAACCCAGCAGCAGCAAGACGAAACCTGCGCGTTCACCACTCAGTTTTTTGAGCAGCACGCCGACTGGTTTACGCAGCGCCAAGTCGAAGGCAAAATCCGTGAGTGTCATGGCGACCTACACCTTAATAACGTTTGTCTTTACCAGGACAATATTCAGATTTTTGACTGCATCGAGTTCAACCAAGAGTTCCGCAATATTGACGTGATCTATGACGTAGCCTTTATGGTCATGGATCTAGAATTTCGAGGGCGAGTGGATTTAGCCAATCTTTTCCTCAATACTTACCTAGAACAAACGGGAGACTACCAAGGTGCTGCCCTACTGCTGCTTTACCTGAGTATGCGTGCCTACATTCGCGGCAATGTAAACTCTCTCGCCCTCAACGATCCGGCGATTTCTACTGCTGAGAAAGCTGAATTTCTCCAGCGGGGTCAAGCCTATTACCGTCAGGCGTGGATCTATACTCGCAGATCGCAGGGTCGCATCATCCTGATGTCGGGTTTATCTGGCTCTGGCAAAAGTACCGTGGCTCGTCAGCTTGCCCAAAAGCTCAACGCCATTCATGTTCGCTCCGATGCGGTGCGCAAGCATCTTGCCGAAATTCCGCTCCATCAGCGTGGCGATCGCGGGGGAACCTTCGGCAGCGGCATTTACACCCCAGAGATGACGCAAAAAACCTACGGGGCGTTGCTAGAGCTAGGGCTATTGCTGGCACAGCAGGGCTGGCCTGTAATCTTAGATGCAAAGTATGATCGCCACGCTTTACGGCAGCCTGTTTTAGAAGCGGCGATC
>JAGVDA010000365.1 GCA_020058975.1 Thermosynechococcus sp. WC_1
AACATGAGCCGCGTTGGTATCGGAGTCGAGGGGCCAGCGGTGGTTACAGTGGGCGATCGCAATTCTCCAGCCCCACTTTGGCTGTAAATCTCGCAAAATTTGCAGCAGACACATCGAGTCTTGCCCTGCGGAGAAGGCTAGGGCGATCGATTGTCCCTTGGCTAAGAGCGATCGCTGACGAAGGGTTTGATGAATGGTGGCGTGGAGAGCAGTCCAGACCATACTGTTAAACGTCTAAAGTTCTATAAACCCTTCAAACAACCTCCTCATTTGATTGGCTATGGTTTCAAGCTGCCCAGCTTCAACCTCTACCTTAAACTTTACAGACCATAATTCAGGGGCATCACGCCCTTCCAATTCAACGTCAAGCGTAATGTGCCCTAATGAGTCTGAAGTGCAGGAGAGGCTAAAGCCACCTTCAATAGGCTCCCAAGTTTTTGCCCCTGTCCAGCCTGTCCAATTTTGAGCCATATCCAGAAAGAAGTAGACTAACCATTCATAATCTCTGCAATAAACCCAAACTCGATGAGATGCACTTAGAGAAGCACTTGAAAACGAAACTATAAAATACTGATTTTTAACGTCTGAAAACTCCAGCTTTGCCTCTGTGTTTGCAGACTTAATCGTTACTTTGGACATTTTCATGAGTTCTGAAACTTTCAACCGCAAAATAAAGAGAAAGAACAATATCGTCAATGGTCGTCAGGTTAGCCAGTACCTCATCTACTTGGAAGGTGAGGCGATATCGCTCGGCTAATTGATCGGGGTTAGCAACAAACCTTTGCACTGCTTCAATTTGACTCTCTTGTAGTTGCGACCCAAATTGCGTCATGAGGAAAGCAAGGTCATAAAGATCTCGGCCTACAGTTCAATTTTGGGCTGCTCTTAGCTTTTGGTCGAATAAATACTCAACCCGATAAGTTTTAATGCCTTCCACTGTTTCAACGGCATCCAGCGAAGGAATTTGCCGGAAACTGGTTTCTATTTTGAGTAAGGTATCTTCACCCGTTTGTCGATCAGCATAGTGAATTTTGTAGCGCTGTACCGTATCTGTATCTTTAACGAGCTTAAGCGAACGTAATTCGATATCCCGCATGGTTTTGAGTGCAACTTCAATTCGACCTGCCAGATTAAGCTTTTGATCGGAGTCAAAATCTAAGTCCGTTGAATAGCGCTCTAAAGATCGGGTGAGAATCAATGCTGTACCACCCTTCAGGACATAGGGAGTATCCTGAAGACGCTGAGCAATGGTACGCATCACAGATAGATGCTGAGTTTGTGAAAA
Source organism: Thermosynechococcus sp. WC_1 (assembly GCA_020058975.1). Classification (GTDB taxonomy): domain Bacteria; phylum Cyanobacteriota; class Cyanobacteriia; order Thermosynechococcales; family Thermosynechococcaceae; genus JAAURS01. The sequence goes on from JAGVDA010000365.1 coordinate 1,286, forward strand.
GTCTAAGCGAAGTTCACGGTTAAAATCCATTCGTTGAAAACCCTTAAAGCTTCACCAGACAGTTGATTTTCCAATGGCTCAAGGTAATGCTGCCTGAGGTGTTCAATTTGCTCAGGTGTATCTAGCCAATTGTTAATGGCCTCATTAGTCGCACAACTTGGTATTCTTGCCTGCTGTAGCTCCAGCATGGCGAGATCGGCGATCGCCCTGTAATGGTTGGCGACGTATACAGGCTGATTCGGCTTAGTCGGTATCTGCGCCTGTGCCATAACATTAGCCATATCGCGGATACCCTTCGTTCCCAGAGATGCGACAGTATCGACGGTTTCCCCTAAACCTGCTAAGGGAATTGAGCAATCGGAGGGGTGAAAATCTGCTCGATAAAAGAACGCCGAGTGGAAATGCCAATCCCCTGTATCTTCATCAGGGTATCGAAGATTGAGCGCATGTTTGAAGGAAATGTAGTGCCTAGGATCTGTTTCAGGAATGACAACCGGACGTAAATCGGCTTCTCTTGAAAGCCCAGATAATAGACTACTTATCATAATTAGCCCCATCCTTGGCCGACCCTCTGGCTCATTTCCTGTAGCGGCTATTCGTAGCCTAGCACTGAATAATATTGACTGACGCTGACTGTCTTAACTCAGCCCTTGAATTGGGTTAAGAGCTTTTGGCCTGTCTCGCTAATGGCAAAAATCTGGCGATCGCGGTCAAACAACGCACACCCCACCTGCACCTGCTGCTCGCTGTGGGTGTAGATATAGTGCTGCGATCGCCCCTCAACCGCCGCCACAATCGACTGATACACCAGAGCAACCCAAGGCTGCTGCCCCGTCTGCTGCTCAAGCTGTTTTAAGTACGCCAGCCCATCCTCAGCGGAGGCACACTGAAGCAAATGCTGAAGCTCTGAAGTGGGCAAACCCGCCGCAACACCATGAGCGGTCAAAATTTCTTGGCGACCGTCTGCAACATGATGATGAGTATGAAAAATACCACCTGCCAGCTTCATCAGCTTGCCGTGGTAGCCCAGCAGCAGAATCGACTTGATCTTTTGGATGCCTGCCTCTGCCAACAGAGGGCCAAGCCAGTTCGCAGTTTTGACTAAACATGCATCTGGGATGCCCAGTTTTCGGGATAAATCAAGACCATTCTCGCCAATGCAAAAGACCAGGTGATCGCTTTGGCTAGCTTTCTCTTTCAGCTCTGAGCGAAAAATCTCAAGCTGTTGGGGTGCGCTCAGGGGCTGGGAAATACCCGATGTGCCCAACAGCGAAAGCCCTTCCACTACGCCAAAGGCTTCGTTAGAGGTGCGTTTGGCTAAGGCACGCCCCTCGGGGAGAAGAAGCGTGATTTGGATGCGATCGCCCTCCTTCAATCGCTGGCTCAAGTTTGTTTCTATCAGCACTTTGGCATAGGCGTAGATTGCAGAATCTCCAGTCCCCTGCTGTTGGCGACCAATGCCTTCACCCCCCCAAATAACGACGGACTGTGTTTGGGTAGATGGTGCCCATTCAATCATTGCCCAGATTGGCGTGTTGCGGGTGAGGTCTAGGTTATCGCCAGGAGCACTGCGGGTAATGGCTAAGGCAACCCCTGGCTTAAGACCACAAACGCTTTCAATTTCAATCTCGGCGGGTTGGGCAGGGTAAATTAAATCGAGGGTAACGGTTTCTAGGGCAATGTTGTTGTAAAGCCAGTGGAGAGCGGCGATCGCAGCGCCACAGGCAAAGACAGGGAGCGTATAGCCAGCACGAGGCGGTAAATCAGACATCTTAAGGGTGAGTTAAATGGGGATCGCGTCTGCCCTGAAATCAGAAAAGTAAGGGGTGAATAGTTTATTCTGTAGAAACTACGTCAAGCATTCAAGATATGGCGGATTGATGCCATGTTTCCTGTTGACCCACGCCATGTTTTTGAGAGAATCCGAAGTTTATGAAGCGCTTTTTTGCTTTTTTTCTAAGTATTGCCCTATCCGCCTCTTTATTGCTCACCAGTTGCTCTAGCGCCACACCCACGGGGTTAAGCGGTAACTATAGCCAAGATACCTTAGCACTCATCACCAGCCTACGGACTGCGATCGAGCTACCGGAAGGTACCGCCGAAAAGTCTGCGGCACAATCTGATGCAAGGTCTAAGATTAGCGATTTTATTTCGCAGTATCGTCGCAAGTCCTCGGTGGCGGGTCTTAGCTCGTTTATGACCATGACGACTGCCCTCAATGGGTTAGCGGGGCACTACAGCTCGTACCCCAACCGTCCCCTTCCAGAAAAGCTCAAAAAGCGTCTGGAGCAAGAATTTAAGATGGTAGAAGGCTCGTTAGATCGCGAAGCTCCCGCTGTTTAAAAGTTTTGGTTTACAGATCTCCGTCTTCAGCCCTCGGCGGCATGGGGACGGAGTTTTGCTTTTGAAGATGCGACCCCTCATTTACAGGATGTTCAAAAATGTTCGGTTTAGGTTGGCCTGAAGTTGTCATTATTCTTGGCGTGGCGGTGCTGATTTTTGGCCCAAAGCGACTGCCAGAAATTGGTGGGGCGATCGCCAAAGCCCTACGCGGTGCAAAGGAAGAAATACAGAACAAAGGTGAGGATGACAATCATTCTGCCTAAGCCAGTTGACCTAGAGCGAAAATATAGAGACATCATACTGAGTCAGCATTGCGTCCGCGCTCACAATTGTCATGTCATCAACCTGAGCTTGGGCAATCAACATTCGGTCAAAGGGATCTCGATGGTGCATCGGTAGCGCCGCTGCTCGCATTGCATGGGCAGCACGAATCTCTAGTGATTTTGCCCCCAACTGTGACATCCGATTTGGAATATAGCGCTCAACAGGTTCTGGTAATGGGAGCTTGCCCAATGCAACCTTAATGCCCACTTCCCAGATGCTTGCCACCGAAAGCCATAGCTCATTGCGTTCATCGGTAATATGGGCGATCGCCTTCTCAGACAGCCGCTCTGGTTCAGCAAACCACCATAAAAAACATTGAGTATCTAGTAAAAGCTTCACGCCTCACCACCCTCAAAGTCTGCCAAAACATATTCTGGCAAAGGATCGTTGAAGTTCTCTGGCACCACAAAACGTCCTCGGTCTTGCCCTAGACTAGCCCGTCGATTAGAAGCGCCATGAAACGGAATCAGTTTAGCGACCGGAACCCCTCGATTCGCAATAATGATCTCTTCACCTAGCTCCACATCGGATAACAGTTTTGATAGATTCGTTTTGGCTTGATGAACATTGATGGTTCGCATGGCCTTAAAAGACTTAAGTTACAGACTAAGTCTAGTTGACTGAACAATGAATTACACAAGTTAGCAGGCAAAATTTATCCATGCAAAGGGCTACGGCTCCAAACGCAACAAAAAGCCTGAATCGGAAAATCCGATTCAGGCTTTTGCAGAAATTGATTAAAACAGACGATCGCCTAACGCGCCGCTAACTCCGTCAATCGAGTCAATACCTGATTTGATCGCTCAGTAAAGGACTTCATCCCTTCCGCGTCAAAGCCCTTTTGAGCCATCAGCGCTAAATCATAAACATACTCACAGATTTGGTTTGCCAATTCCGCCGATGGGGAGGTTCCAGACCCACTAATGACGCTGCCCTGGCTAATATTTACTAGATTTTGAATCAGCGGATGAGAGGTATTGACCAACAGCGTATGTTCTTCAGGGAACTGCATCTGCTGCTGCTGCATCATCGCCATTAGCTCCTGCATTCGTCGAGACGACTCCGGCAGCAAAATCATGGCAGGGGGCGCACCCTGTCCACCGTCAGTCTTCAGAGCTTCGGTACGGATGGTGATTTTAGGCTTGTTGAGTGCTTGTTCAAAAAGCTGCTTAATGCCTTCGCTGCGGGTTTGGTTGGTTTTGGGGTCTACAATCTCCGCCGCCTGATCCTTATCAATCAGAGTTTCGTCTAGATCAGAGTCAACCCGTGAGAACTTCACATCCGAGTATTCACGCTCTAGAAATGGGACAAAGTGCGTATCAATAAACGCATCCATAAACAGCACTTCTAAGCCCTGTTTTTTGTGCAGCTCAACGTAGGTAGATTGATTTACCTCGTCGTTGCAGTAGTAGATTTTGTTCTCGTGGGTGGCTTTGTTGCGCTCTAGGTAGTCTTTGATGGTGGTGTAAGAACCCAGAGTGGCAGCAGGGGCAGACTTATCTGCACTCCAAGCGTCGTCTTCGCCTTCGGGGGTTTCGGTCTGAGCCATGCCTAAATCAGCAGTGCTGCGGAAAATCAGGATATCTTCAACCTGCTTTTTGAACTTGTCGTCGTTGAGAGAGCCAAACTTAACGAAGGTGCCAAGGTCTTGCCAGCAGCGGATGTACTCTTCACGGTCGTCGCGGTACAGTTCCTTGAGGCGATCTCCCACCTTTTTCGCAATATGGTTAGCAATCTGACGCACCGTGCGGTCAGCCTGCAAAAAGCTGCGAGACACGTTG
>JAGVDA010000577.1 GCA_020058975.1 Thermosynechococcus sp. WC_1
TCACTGTTTACCGGAATGCCCCGCTCCACGACGGTTCAGGCACTAGAAGACGTAACCCTATTTGTGGTAGACCATCGCGCCCTTAAAATGTTGCTCCAAGACCATCAAGAACTTGCCCAAGAAATTGCAGAAACCTTGGCACAACGTCAGCAAGTCCTGAGAGAACTGGGCGTACTTGCCCCCGAATTATCGCAAAATGAAGCAGAGCCTCCGTTATGGTGGATTCGGCAGCGTATTCACAATCTTTTTGGAATTTAGCCCTTAAGATTGGCTAAGGATCATGAATTAAATAACCTCCAACTTTGACCCTCACCGTTCGGCTGAGCGCTCACGCCGAAGCCCCCAGCCCCTCTCCCAGAGCGGGAGAGGGGAGAAGAATCTGAACTTGTCCTTCAGCACAGACGAAAATCATGGATCAAGACCAACGCAATCGATTTCGTCATCTGCTGATTATTGATGATGCCAAGGGACGGCGCACGGTACCCCTAGAGGCCGCCACCTATTCTATTGGTCGGGATTCAACCAATTCCGTTGTGCTGCATTCCAAAATGGTGTCCCGACAGCACGCCATTTTGCTGCGGGTCACGTCTCCAGATTCTTCTACCTATCTGTTTCGTATGATTGATGGCGACTTGCAGGGCAAGCGCAGCACCAATGGGCTAATTATTAACGGTCGGCGGCTGTTTTCCCATGACCTCAAGCATGGGGATATGGTGGTTTTTGGGGGGGATGTTAGGGCAAAATATTACGCCATTTCTAACCTGACCGACTCCGATTTTGATCGCTTTGTAGAAGCGAAAGACCTCTCGACCATTCTGTCTAACTCCGTCAATCCGTTTCAGACGTTAGTGCCAACGGATGATGACTTTCAGGATATGAGCGAAGCGGCTTTGGTGCGGCTGGCTTCGTTTCCAGAGTTAACGCCTTACCCCATTTTAGAAATTGACCTGTCTGGGATTGTGACGTATCTCAACCCCTCGGCGGTGATGCAGTTTCAAGATATTTCAGACATCGGGGTACTGCACCCAATGCTTCAGGGGCTATTGCCCATGGCGAAGCCTGCCCAGCCCGGTCATCGCAACTTTTTTGTGCGAGAGGTCGAAATTGGCGATCGCGTGTTTGAGCAGTCGGTACACTACATTGCCGAAAGTGATCTCGTCCGTAGCTACGTCGCAGACATCACCGAGCGCAAGCGCGCCGAAGAACAGCTCCGTCATCAGGCGCAGCGAGAGGCCATTATTAACCGAATTGTGCAGGCCATGCGCGGCACGATGGTGACAGCAGAAGTGCTGCAAATTACCGTAGGGCTGCTGCTAGAGGCGCTCGAAGCCAGCCACTGCATCATTGTGCAAATTAGCGCCGATGGTGAAATGGTGAATCACTACGTCAGCCATACGGCGGTGGGTCGTCACGATTTAATTCAAGGCAATGAGCGGTTTTTGCGACTGTGTCAAGAGGCGATGGCCCAGGGAAATCAGGTGGTGCTGACCGACGACGATAGTGGGCTGAATCTCGAAATTCTGGCGATCGCCCAGCAGTGTCAGGTGTCTTCGGTGCTGATGACGCCGCTGATTTATCTGCAAAACTACTTGGGCAGCATTAGCCTGTTTCAGAAAAGTAACCCGACCAATCACACCTTACGCGACTGGAATACCGACGAGCGAGGGCTGGTCAAAACCATCGCAGACCAATGTGCGATCGCCATTCACCAAGCTCAGCTTTACCAAAAAGTGCAGGATCTCAACGCAGACCTAGAGCGTCAGGTACAGGAACGCACCGCTCAGCTTCAGCAAAAAATGCAGGAGCTAGAGCGACTCAATAGCCTCAAGGACGACTTCTTAAGCACCGTCTCCCACGAACTGCGAACGCCCATGTCTAATATCAAAATGGCGATTCACATGCTGAATCAGTTTCCCCTAGAGCAGCGCCAGAAGCGCTATATCGACATTTTAGATTCTGAGTGTGAGCGTGAAACCGAACTCATCAATGACCTACTTGACCTTCAGCGTCTAGAGGCTGGCGTAAACCCAGTGGGGGTTGAAGACGTCCAGCTACAGGATTTAATTCCGCGTATGCTCCAGCCCTTTCAATCGCGGCTGAGTGAGCGAGAGCAGCGGTTCTCATTAGAGTGTGAACCTGAGCTGCCTGCCATCAAATCAGATAGAGCCTGTTTAGAACGCATTGTGGCAGAGCTATTAAATAATGCCTGCAAGTATACGGCGCAAGGCGGCGAAGTCTCGCTCAAAATTAGCCATATTGGGGAACCCCAAAACGCAATTCATATCAAAGTTGCCAATCAGTCTGAAATTCCCCAGCATGAGCTATCTCGCATTTTTGACAAGTTCTATCGCGTCCCCAACTCAGACCCCTGGAAGCAGGGGGGGACAGGGCTAGGGCTGGCTCTCGTCAAGCGATTGGTTGAGCAACTTCAGGGCAGCATCGGCGTTGAGAGTGCTGAGGGCGTCACCACTTTTATCGTCAATTTACCGCTGTGCCCAACGTTTAATACAGGGTTTCAGCCCATGTCTTAAAAAGGTTGACCGCCGAGATTGTTCCCTGAGCGGAGTCGAAGGGAACAATCTCTAGTCTCTAGCTGGCTGAGCGCGTTGCCCTGAGCCTGTCGAAGGGGAGTCGAAGCCAGCGGTAGATTTTCCAAATCAATTACATCAAAAATGCGCTCACGAGCTGTTCACCAGCGTTAGGTTTTATCCAAGGAGTGCCAGCTCCTTCTTTGGTTGAGAGGGGCAATTCTTGCACAGCGGTAACTGCCACGCGGTTTTGGTCCGTGGTGACACACAGGTCATGATCAGGCTGAACTGGCATCATGGCAACCAGAGCATCGGTCTTCTTCGCAAACTGCACCAAAGGCGTGCCCAATCCCCCTGGATGCCCAAGGCGAGCCAATGCCAACGGTAGACGTTTGGCGTAGCCCTGACGCGACAACAGCAAAATTTCAGCGGGTTCTGAGACTGCCGCTAACCCCACCAAGACCTCTTGGCGCATCAGTCGTAACACCTGATTTCCCAACGCCGGACGACCCATTTCGGGTACTTCTAAGAGTGGGAACCGCGCAAGACGGCCTGTAGAGGTGGCGATCGCCACTTCCATTTCTGCCGTTGCGGGCACCACAAACTGAAGCTGGTCATCGTCTTTGAGCTTGAGCGCGCTCAGTCCACGGGCGGTTAAGTCTGTAAAATCTGTGGTTGCCAACCACTTAAAGCGTCCCTGCCGCGTAAGAAAGAGAAACCGTTCTGCGGTTGCATAATCAGAAGGCAAAAACTGGGCAATCACGTCTTCAGCCTGAGCAGACTCACTTAACAGCGTGACCAATGGCGTCCCGCGATCTCGCCCCGAGGAGCCAGGAATATCAGAAAGATTGACCGTATAGGCTTTTCCGCTGGTGGTAAACACCAAAAGCTGTTCCGACAGAAGTGCAGCCCCCGTATAAATGGGTAAATCTTGAGAAGATTCCTGGAGCTGATTTGACATTTCGAGGCTATTTTTACGGGCGCGGCCTGTGTTTTTCA
>JAGVDA010000542.1 GCA_020058975.1 Thermosynechococcus sp. WC_1
CGATTCCCCCTTCTCCTTATTTACATAGGCTTTCAAGACAATTGAAAACACCTAAAAAAGAATATTCTCCTCATACAGTTCTTATACGTCGCGGGGATGGAGAGAAAACATATGAAGCTTCTCCAGAGGAACAAGAAACTATTTTGAATGAGAAGAAAATGTTTTCAGATAGTGGGGATTTTAACTATTCTGAACCTCAAGAACGAAGCCGAGTATTATCTTTTGAGGTTTATGAGAAGAAAATTCAGATTTATCGAACTACTCGCAAGTTTATAGATTCAGTGTTTGCGGAAGGAACTGTTACGGTAGAACAGCTTACTGAATTTTCAAGAAATACAGATGAAGCCATCTTTCTTTTTGATAAAAGAGTAGCTGATTACCTTCAAGAACTATACAAAAATGCTGTGAAGTTGTATTCCTCTGACAAGAAGCTTTCAAGTTCACGCCCACTTGCTGGGGAAGAAATATCAAAGCTTGCAGAAGAGAATTCAGATCTTTTCATATGGTTTACCAATCAGATTGAGATTGCACGGAACCTTTTCTACAACTACATTTCCCTATAGCGTTAACTGATAACCTCAATGACAAGCATAACAAGCCGCTTGCACCAGACCTTTAAGGGGTTGCTCAACGTTCGAGCTTATTTACGGCGGGTGAAGAGCGGAACGTTAGCTGGACTACTGATTGATAGCAGTGACCGAAAAGTCGCCTGTATAAACTCAAAATGCTGTTGTGATGTGTCTAAGGCAATGACCCAAGTTGTGCCTAACTGTCGCCATAGTCGAAAAATCACAAGATTGTGTTGACGTTGTACACACAAAATCCTTATGTTAGAGAAGTCTTCTCTTAAAGAGGTAAGCGCTATGTACACCTCAGCCGATGAAAGGTCAGTTAGCCAGACCCGTGATGTCACAATCAATATCCGAGCCAAGCAAAACCAACGCGATCTCATCGATCGTGCGGCTGAAGTGCAGGGCAAAAGTCGCTCAGAGTTTATGCTTGAGTCATCTTATCAGCAAGCCCAAGACGTTCTTCTAGACCGTACCTTTTTTGGGTTAGATGAACCTAAATTCAAGCAATTTTTGGCGTTGCTGGATGCACCACCGACTCGAAATGAGAAATTACACACATTGCTGACAACCAAGGCTCCGTGGGATTAGATTGTGGTCAAGATAAGCTCCGTCCACCTGAAAAACTGAATTCATTACATCGAATTGACAGTTTTGACTCAGGCGACAGTCAGCTAGATGACTGGCTGAAGCGTCGGGCGCTAAAAAATGAATTAGAGGGGGCCTCACGCACTTATGTTCTCTGCGCTTGTGAACTGGTCATTGCGTATTACTGTCTTGCCAATGGAGCAGTGGCGCAAACTTCTGCAACAGGGCGAGTTCGGCGTAATATGCCCGATCCCATCCCAGTTATGGTAATTGGACGACTAGCCGTCGATCGTCACTGGCAAGGGAAAGGTATTGGGCGTGCGTTGCTTCGAGATGCAATTCTTCGTACGTTACAAGCTGCTGAGATTGCAGGAATACGTGCAATTCTCGTCCATGCTATCTCGGAAGATGCGAAGCAGTTTTATGAGAAGTGTGGTTTTACTGCTTCGCCTGTCGATCCGATGATACTTATGGTGAAAGTGAACGATGCCGCTAACGCAGATGCTTCATGCCCTCCATTTCCCCAGTAAACAAGTCTGTAAAAATACTCATGACCGTTCGTTGTCGCGTTTTAATATTGACGCTCAGCGACATCCCTGATTGCAAAGCGAGCCTACTTTTCGGCGATTTCAGGGTCTGAGTATTGAGCTTTACCTTCGCAGGAAAGCTATAGAAGTTTCTGACTTGTGTTGGCGGCAGCGCATCGGAGCCAATCCAGGTGAGTGTGCCTTTAATATCGCCAAACTCACTAAAGGGAAATGAATCTACGCGCACATCTACTGGCATCCCAGGCTGGACAAAGCCAATGTCTCGATTAGTAATGTACACCTTTGCCACAAGATTATCAGACGGCACAATTTTAAGGATTGGCTCACTGGGGTTTGCAACAAATCCTGGCGCTTTGGGCTTGAGGTCAAACACAATGCCGTCTGCGGGGGACTGCACGGCCTGATAGTTCAGCGTCATTTTGGCTTGGTTGAGCTTGTTGTCAATTTCGGCAATTTGTTTTTCATTTTCGATGATGGTTTTTGCAAATTGGCTATCAATTTGGGCAATTTGCTTCTCGTTGGCAGACAAGGTTCCGAGCACGTCTCTGCGAGAAACTGAGACGGTATTGTCTAGCTTTTCATTGGCCTGGGCGATCGCCAATTTCAGGCGTGCCTCCTCTTGCCCAAGCCGATCCACATCCGCCTGGGCTTTTTGCACCGCTTCTTCTTGCTTGACCTGCTCAATTTTGGCTAAGCCCCCTGAAGCCACCACAGGCTTAATCGTTTCGAGAATGCCCGTGTTGGCGCTGAGGGATTTCGCCGCGCTGGCCTGCTGGATTTGGTTTTGACTAAGCTGCTTTTGGAGCTGCTCAGACTCTAGACGAGCGGCACCTGCACGGGAAGATTCTTCTCTAAGATTCGACTGTAGCCGCATCTGCTGTTCTGGATTGAGCGCTACGCCTTGGCTATTTCCTTTAACTTGCGATCGATAAAGCTGACTTTCTTCAATCAGTGCCTGACGGCTTTGCGCAAGGGCAATCATCCGAGACGGCAATAGGCTAGAGCGCGGCAGGTTAATGCGTCCGGTTTCATTGGCAGTCTGCTGTCGATAGAACGCATTTTCTTCTAACAGCGACTCCCGCACCTGCGCCAGGGTGGCAAGCTCTGACTGGGTACCTTTGGGGTCAAGTTGCAGCAGCACGTCTCCTTTTTTGACGCGCTGCCCTTCTTTCACCAGAATCGCTTTGACCACCCCAGTAACAGGAACCTGAACGTCTTTCACTGCGCCCTGTGGCTCTAGCTGCCCCGTTGCAGGGATGGCTTCGTCAAACTTAAAAAAGCTGGCCCAGGCTAAAATTGCGGCAGTACTGCCCACCAGCGCCCAAATAATAACCCGTGACCATATCGGGGACTGCTGGAGCAAGACGGGACGGTCAAAAACGGCCAGTGAAGACGGAGCATTTTTCGCAAGCGCTCCTTTTGGGGATAAGGCTAAGGCACTACTGCTTGAACTCGCGCCATTGCGGCTAGTCTCTGCGGGTGCCAGCACCATGGTGCCGCCAAGGGCGCTGCCTTCTAAGTCAGCCATCTCAGCAGCGGCTTTAGACGCTATCAGATTAGAACCCATTTGAAAATGGCCTTGTCGAACCGACCGAATGGCAGCAACCAGCTCCTCGGGCGGCACGCCCTTCTGGAGATAGCCATGAACGCCAACCTGGAGCGCTGGCAGCAGTGAGGATGGATCATCTTGGGAAGACAATATCAACAGCTTGGTTTCAGAAAAACGCGCTTTAATCTCTTGAGCTGCCCCTAATCCATCCAAAACAGGCATGACTAAATCGAGCAGCAGCACATCTGGATGCAGCTTTTCGACCTGTTCAATGGCTTGACGACCGTTTTCGGCAACGCCCACCACCTCAATATCTGGGTAGAGCTTGAACTGGTCGATCAGAGCAAGTCGAATGGATGCTTGATCATCCGCAATCACAATGCGAATCATATAAAAATCCTAATTCAGTGAGGGATTGGGGTTCTGAAGTTGATGTGATGGGCTGAATTAAATCGTTTAGGGTTGGGTGCTAGACCTGCATTTCTTGTTGTTGATACAGGCAATAGTAGAGACTGCGCAATTCCATCAGCTCAGTATGGGTGCCCTGCTCTACCACTTTGCCCTGATCCATCATCAAAATCACATCGGCAGTTTGCAGGCTCTTGAGGCGATGGGTAATAAAGAAGACGGTTCGGTCTTTGAACACTTTGGCTAGATTTTCAGACACCTGCCGCTCGGCAAGGTAGTCTAGGGCGCTGGTGGCTTCGTCTAAAATCAGCAGACGCGGATTTTGAAGGACAGTACGGGCGATCGCAATCCGTTGCCTTTGCCCCCCAGAAAGGGCAGAACCGCGCTCACCCACACGGGTGTTGTAGCCCTGAGGGAGCTGCATAATAAATTCATGGGCGTATGCCACCCTTGCCGCCTCCACAATTTCTTCTGCTGTGGCATCGGGGCGCGTTAGGGCAATGTTCTCTTGTACAGTGCCATCAAAAAGCAGACTGTCCTGAAGCACCATCCCCACCTGCTGGCGCAGGGAGTATAGCTCAACCTTACTCACGTCGTAGTCATCGAGCAAAATCTGACCGCTTTTGGGTTCATAAAGGCGCATCAGCAGCTTCATTAGGGTACTTTTGCCAGAGCCGCTTTGCCCTACAATGCCCACAAACGTTCCAGCCGTAACGTCTAAAGAGACATTTTGGAGCTGGAGTGGGCCACCTTCTTTAAAGCTAAAGCTAACGTCTCGGTAGCACACCGCACCAATAATGGTCGGCAGCGGAATATTCGACCGATCTTCTGGGCTAACTTCTTGGGGATGATCCAAAATATCGGCTAAGCGCTCGAGCGAAAGCGCCGTCTCTTGAAAGTTTTGCCAAAGCTGAATGAGGCGCAGGAGTGGGCTAGTGGTATACCCAGCAATAATCCGAAACGCAATGAGCTGCCCTAGGGTCAGAGTGCCTTGCAGCACCAAGTAGGCTCCCACCCACAGCAGCAGCAAGCTTGACAGCTTATTAAGAAAGTTGCTCATCGCACCAGCGGTGGTGGAGGTAATCACCGCGCTAAACCCCGCGCTGACATAGCGGGCGTAGCGCTCTTGCCACTGCCAGCGCGACTTTAGCTCAATATTTTGGGCTTTGACCGTCTGGATACCAGAGACTACTTCGACCAAATAGGACTGGGTTTCGGCGTTGCGTTCCGCCTTGAGGCGGGTCTGTTTGCGAATAATGGGTGAAACCAGAAGGGTCATTAGGCCAAAGAGCGGGACGGTTGCCAGCGCCACAATGGTGAGCAGCCAGCTATAAAACACCATCACCGCGATGTACACCACCGAGAAAACGGCATCGAGAACAACCGTAAGGGCAGTCCCTGTTAAAAACTGGCGAATGTTTTCGAGTTCGTTGACGCGGGTGCCCAGTTCACCGACGGGGCGTTTTTCAAAGTAGCGCAGGGGCAAACGCAGCAGGTGATCAATGACCTCAGCGCCGAGGGTCATGTCAATGCGGTTGGTGGTATCGACAAATAAGTAGGTGCGAAAGCTGCTGAGGAGCGCCTCAAAGATGGCAACCCCCACGAGCAAAATACCCAGCACGTTGAGGGTGCCCACACTATTTTGCACCAGCACTTTATCAATAATGAGCTGGGTAACGAGAGGATTGGCAAGGGCAAAAATTTGTACCACAAAGGAGGCAATTAGTACCTCAATTAGCACTTTGCGATGTTTTTTTACCGCAGGCCAAAACCAAGCGAGCGTAAAGCGCTTTTGGGGGGTTTCGGCGGTGCGCTCTAGCAAAAGAACCGGCAATGGCGCGTCGTCTTCTGGGAGCAAAATGGAGGGACGCTTACGCACAATGCCGTGGTCTGGAATGCCAAGTACCACTTCTTTGGCGCTCATGCGGTAGATCACCGCTAGGCGCTCTTGCCAAATGACTAGCGCTGGGGCTGGTAATTGCGTTAACACCGCAGCGGATGCCTCAACAAGTTGGGCGCGGATGCCCATGGTTTCGGCGATCGCCCCATAAACGGGCAGCGATAGGGTGCCATTGCGCTCAGTCTGCGTAATCAAAATGCGGCGAATTACGTCTCGCCGAAACGGGACGTTGAGGTGTTTTGCCAGCATCTGAAAACAGGCGATCGCCCCATCTAGCTCACCCCGTCCTGAACTAAACGGGTACTTGCCAGATTTTTCGGACAGCAATGTGTCTGGTTCGGGCGGACGCTCCGGCGCTTCAGGAATATCTGCCCAGGTCAGCTCCAGCAATGTAGGTTCAGCATTCTGGACGGTACTCGTGGAAACCGTCAGGGGAAAGCCAATGAGGCGCACGGGTTCTGTCCCACCACTCAGGGAGGCACCCTCCGATGGATTAACCGAGGTACCGATCTCAGAATCAAGGGCACTGCTGCTAATAAACCACTGAAATGCAGGGTTGAGCGCAGGTTTTGCACGGGGAGCCAGAGTTTGGGCGATCGCCTGGGGCCAAGCCGCTAGCGTGATCTCCTTGAGATCTGTACTGCCATCAGCACGTTGAAGAAGCTGCTTGCCTAAAAGTTCAAAGACTTCCAACACGCTGGGTCGCTGCTGATACTGCTGAGCAAACTCAGGCTCTTGAGCCATAAGCTGCAAAAAAGCGGCGGCGGGTAGCGTGAGGCAGATGGTTTCTGTAGAGGCGATCGCGGTTTCTATGGGGCGATTACACAGCAAACCTAGCCAGCCTAGGGTTTCGCCAGGGTCAAGAAATTGAAGCGTAAGGGGCGTGTCGGTGCGAGGGTCATAGCCAATCAGGCGAACTTGCCCCTGATAAACAATCGAAAACTGAGTGGGTAAAATCTTGGCAGAAAAAATAGTTCGCCCGATGGGATAGCGGAGGGGCTGAAATTGCTGGGCAACCTGCTCTAATTTCGCATCAGACAGCCGATCAAAGCCCAGAACGGTCTTCAAGAACGAAGCAATAGGGAGTGGCCTAGCTAGATTTGCCGTCATGAGGATAGTTCCGCTGGAGTTGAAAGTTTAACCGCCTGAAGCTGCTGCTCTAGCCATTCTTGAAAACGGCGGTCTAATATTTGTTGACGGATGGCTTCATCAAGCTGAGCGGGAAGATACTGCTCTAATCGCACAATAATAAACCACTCTTCTAGTTGCTGCGGGGGACAAAGTTGACCGGGCTTACTGCTTGAAAGAATTTGCAAAAGCTTTGGATGCATGTTAGATGCCGCCACAGGGCCAACTAAACCGCTGCTTTGAGCTTCAGGACCTTGAGAATATTGGGGTGCAAGATCGGCAAAAGTCTGCTCTCCTTCTTTGATGCGAAAGTAAAGCTCTTGGGCTAACTCAGCATCTTTGGTTCTGATCATGGAACATGTAAATTGATCGAGCTGAGACTTGTACTTTAAAAAATCTGTTTCAACGTAGGCGTTCCAAGTTATTTGCTTAAATTTTTCAAGCTTGACCCGCCGCATAGCCTGTGCCGAAAGCTGTTCCGCACTCATGCGATGGTACCTTAACCAAGCGTTAGCCTGAGCCTCGTCTTTAATCTGCTGACGGGCATAAAACTGCTCCAGCGCCAGCGCCTCTTCTGCCGAAGTCAACGCAATATCTTGCGTTGCTTGCTCTATCAGCAATTCTTTAAGGAACTGTGGCAGCATTTGATGCTGGGTGAGGAGCGAAAGCAGTTCGGACGCGTCTAGATGGCGATCGCCAAGGGTAATAAAAGAGTTCACGGACAAAGAATTCTCAGCAATAAATAACTACAAAGAAAGAGATGGAGAAAAAAGATGAACTCACACCATTCCACTCACACCATTTATAGATTCATATCTTTCAAAGACAAAGCCCATACAGAAAGCCTACTTTAACCCTTAAAAATACTTTTGATTTTATCTAGTTTCCAGGGATTATTATCTAATCGTAAACATTTGTTTATGATTCGGTTAAAGTAGTGTTCGCTGCGTAGAGTGTCTAAATTTGCTCAAGAGCTTTTAGGCGTGAGACTAGGATACTGAATTTTGAATTGGGCAAAGGTTAAAAATGTCAGCTTGACAAAATCTTCTAAAAACCTCTGTCAATAAGGATTGACCGTTAGTGAAATTGGATGGACTTGTATTCCAGCTAACACTCGTTGAGAGGCATGGTCATGCTAATTTACGTAGGGGATTTAGTTCGTGCTGTTTAATCTTCTGAATTTCTTCAAATAGAAGCAAATTTTTTAAGTATCCATTTTTAATATCGAAACTCGAGTGAGCGTTCTACTGCGGCTTACTTTTTTTTGCAGAAAAGTTTTTATCAAAAGTCCGAAACATTTATCTGTGTTGCGATCCGTCAGGTTCACGACACAGATAAATAGTGTGTTTGAAATTCGCTAGCTAGAACTTTTGGGAGACGCTATTCATGGCTCTGACACAGGGTGATATCGCTTTTACCTCTTTTAATGCGGATGAGGACGGTTGGTCATTTGTCACCTTTGTAGACATAGAACCGAATACAACCCTCTATTTCACTGATAACGAAGCGATCAGCCCAACCTCTTTTAATACAGGGGAATCGTATTTTCAATGGGTGTCAGGATCGACCACCATCAGTGCTGGCACTGTCATTCGGTTTAGTTCGGTTGATAATGCTACCACCCTTGCCGCATCCGTTGGAACGCTCTCTCGTGCCACTGTGTCAGGTAGCGCTAACTATGGTCTTGCGGCTGGCGGAGACGTTATCTACGCTTTTCTCGGTACTAGCGCAGCAGCACCCACAACTATTTTGACTGCGATATCCACTGGGGATGTTGTAACGCCTGGTGATCCTATTACAAATGCTGGGTTGACCGTTGGCGTTAACGCCATCGTTTTAAGAACGAGCGCTGACTACGGCGAATATAGCGGATCTAGAACAGGACAATCGAGCTTTGCTGATTACAGAACGCTCGTGAATAGCGTGAGCAATTGGACTGTGGATACCGTCGATGGAGTTTATACAACAACGGTTCCTAATACGGCTAATTTTGGCGTTGCTAGTGCAACACCTACGGTCAACCTCTCTGTTAATCCAACCTCAGGCACCGAAGCCGCTACAACCGTCATCACCTTTACCGCTACTGCTTCCAGTGCTGTTTCAGGCGACCAAACCGTAAGTTTAGGCGTTTCGGGCACAAATGTGACCGTTGGAGACTTTGCTCTGAGTAACGCCATCATTACGATTCCCAGCGGTCAAACAACGGGTTCCGCAACTTTTACTGTGGTTGACGATAATTTGGTCGAAGGCACCGAAACGGCTACCTTAACCCTTACGAATCCCTCTGCTGACATAACCTTGGGAGGAACAACAACTCAAGCCATTACAATCACTGACAACGATGCCCCAGCAGTGCCCACGGTCAGCATTGAGGCTACCGATGCTACTGCCGCTGAATTAAGCAGTAGCAATGCTCTCAACACAGGCACTTTTACGGTTACGCGTGCCGGAGATACGGCTGCTGCTCTAACCGTGAGCTATACCATTGATGGCACTGCCACCAATACCAATGACTACAGTCGTCTGACGAGTTCACTTATCATTCCCGCTGGGCAAAGTTCTGCGACGATCGCAGTGGCTCCGGTAAACGATGCCGCAACAGAAAGTAGCGAGACGGTAAGTCTTACCCTCGTGGATGGCGTTAGTTACGATCTAGGCGCAGTCAGTAGCGCAACGGTGACAATCGCCGATAATGCGATCGCACCCCTCAAAAAGGTCGGTGGTTTAACGAGCGTTAACGGTGCAGAAATCCTTGCCTTTGATGCAGGCAGCGATCGCCTCTTTGTCGTGGCCGGAAGCACCATAGAAATCTACAGCGTCAGCACCACAGGAGCGCTAACCTTGGCGGGTGCCCTAGCGCCTGGGTTTGCTGCCCCAGCAGGCACTGAGATTCTTCCGAACAGTGTTGCGGTTAAGAACGGTACGGTTGCGGTGGCCTACGCAATCCGTGAAACGGCATTAGGAACGCAGCAAATTGGTAAAGTTGCCTTTTTTAACGCTGCTGATGGCAGCTTTATCAACGCAGTGGATGTTGGGGCATTGCCAGACATGCTCACCTTTACGCCCGATGGGACAAAGGTGCTGGTGGCTAATGAGGCTGAACCCAATGAGAACTATACGAATGATCCAGAAGGCTCCATTAGCATCATCAATCTTTCCGGTGGAGCTGCAAGCCTGACGCAGAGTAACGTCACAACAGCAGACTTCACGGCATTCAACAGCCAAAAACAGGCTTTAATTGCTCAGGGCGTGCGGATTGTTAAGCCCGATGCCACGGTTGCTCAAGATTTTGAGCCAGAGTACATTACGGTTTCTGGCGATGGGCTAACCGCTCGAATTACGCTGCAAGAGAATAACGCGATCGCCGTTTTAGATTTGCAAACGGGGCAAATTACTGCCATCCAGCCCTTGGGACTAAAAGACTTTAGCTTGCCTGGTAACGCTCTTGACGCAGGTGATCGAGACGGAGCCACAAACACAACGCTGCTGAGCATCCGCAACCAACCCGTCTTTGGCCTGTATCAACCGGATGCGATCGCAAGCTATACCGTTAACGGTCAAACCTACTACATCACCGCCAACGAAGGGGACTCCAGGGTGCGTCCCACAGCAGATGGTGTTGTGTCTGGCGTAGGTGAAGGCGGCATTTTTAACGAAGAAGTTCGCGTGGGCAGCAATGCCTACGTCCTAGACCCAACGATTTTCCCCAACGCAGCCACGCTGAAGCAAAACGCAAACCTAGGACGGCTCGTCGTCAGCAACAAAAGCGGCGACACCGATGGGGACGGCGATTTCGATCAGATTCAATCTTTTGGTGCGCGATCTTTCTCGATTTGGGATGCCAATGGAATTCGAGTCTTTGATAGTGGCGATCAGCTAGAACAAATCACTGCCGCCCAAGTCCCTAGCCTGTTTAACTCAGACGGCAGCTTTACAGCGCTTAACTTCGACACTCGCAGTGACAACAAAGGGCCAGAGCCAGAAGGCGTTGTTGTTGGCGTTGTTAATAATCGAACCTACGCTTTTATTGGGTTAGAGCGGGTCGGGGACGTGATTGTTTACGAAGTTTCAAATCCTACCAAACCGCAGTTTATCGAGTATATCAACACCCCCGAAGATTTTGGTGTTGAAGGGCTGACGTTTATCTCGGCAGCAGATAGCCCCACGGGTAAGCCATTACTCGTAACCGCTAACGAAATTAGCAAAACGGTTGCAGCGTTTGAATTTACGCCACCGGTTCGGATTAGCGATATTCAGGGTGCTAGCCACATTTCTGCGTTGAGAGGCCAGGGCGTTAACAATGTTCCTGGGATTGTGACGACACTTGCAGCCAATGGTTTCTATCTGCAAGATCCTAACCCCGATGCCGATGACAAAACCTCTGAAGGCATCTTTGTCTTCACCGGCGCTGCGCCAACGGTCATGGTAGGCGATTCGGTGCGAGTGAGTGGCACAGTCACGGAGTTTCGTCCTGGAAATAATGCCAATAACCTAACCATCACTCAGATTAGCAGCCCTGTGATTTCGGTCTTGTCTCAGGGCAATGCCTTGCCAACCGCAGTCATTTTAGGCAATGGCGGACGAACCATTCCCACCCAAGTTATTAGCAACGATGCCGCCAGTGGGAATGTTGAAAACCCTGCGACTCCATTCGACCCCGCTGAAGATGGCATCGACTTCTACGAAAGTTTGGAAGGGATGAGGGTTCAGATTAATAACCCTGTCGCAACGTCTCCGACCGCCAACTTTGGTACTTCTGAAGAAATTTGGGTGTTGGCAGACAATGGAGCCAACGCCACAAACCGCACGGTGCGGGGCGGCAGTTTAATTTCTGCTAGCGACTTTAACCCAGAGCGGATTCAGATTGACGATTTAGTGAATGGTACGACTGTTTTGCCAGCGGTAGATGTGGGTGCCCAGCTTAGCACCATTACAGGGGTGGTTAACTATGACTTTAGTAACTACGAAGTGCTGGTTTCCTCTGCTCCAGCCGTGACGCAGCCATCCACGCTGCAAAAAGAAGTCACGAGCCTGACTGGAAGCGCGGGTCAATTGACGGTCGCAACCTTTAATGTCGAGAACTTAGATCCTGCCGATGGTGCGACCAAGTTTAATAATCTCGCAGCGCGGATTGTCACCAATCTGAAGTCGCCAGAC
>JAGVDA010000454.1 GCA_020058975.1 Thermosynechococcus sp. WC_1
CTTTGCACTCGCCCCCTAAATCCCCCATTCTGGGGGACTTTACCCACTCTTAAGTCCCCCAGAATGGGGGGTTGGGGGGCGAATGTAGAGGATGGAGAGACTTTTCAAACAGCCTCTAAACCCCATCGGTAATTTAATTACGCCCATCTACTTAGGTGTTAACCATTTTGAGCGATACGTTCTGCTTACCTACCTTTAATGTCTTATCACGCACAATATTTGTTGCTTTCTGGTGGGCTTCGCCAAAAGCCTTCCTATAATTTAGGCATGTAAGAGCGAATTATCTTAGCTTTACGCGAGTCGTTATTATGACCTCTAGGAAAGCTAATCGTCACACGAACCCCACACCTGCTGAAGATCTCCCCTTAGTAGAGACACCGCAAGAAAAACCTTTTGAGCAGTTCCCTATTGTTGGGGTGGGTGCATCAGCGGGGGGGCTAGAGGCATTTACCCAGCTCCTCGAAAATTTGCCGACCGATACGGGCATGGCTTTTGTGCTGATCCAGCACCTAGACCCCACGCGCGATAGCCTGCTCACAGAACTTTTAAATCGAAAGACCTCCATGCCTGTCACCGAGGTGAAAGACGGGATAGCGATCGCACCCAATCAGGTCTATGTGATTCCGCCCAATACGGTCATGGTGCTGGCTCAGAATACCCTCAAGTTGGCCTCTCGCAAAAAGACCCACGGTCGATTTTTGCCTGTAGATACATTCTTTCATTCTCTCGCTCAAGGGCGCGGCAATCAGGCGATCGCCGTGGTTCTTTCCGGCACAGATGGCGATGGCGCACTGGGGCTAACGGCGGTGAAGGTGGCAGGCGGCATTACCTTTGCCCAAGATGTTGACTCTTCTCAGTTTGAAGGGATGCCCCATAGTGCCGCTGCCACGGGCTGCGTGGATTTTGTGCTGCCCCCCAAGGCGATCGCCCAAGAGCTGGCGCGCATTAGCCAACATCCGTATATCGTAAACTTACCGCCCAAAAATGAGGCAGGGCTTCAAACCCAGGCGCTCCCCCAAATTTTTGCCCTACTGCGAACAGCCAAAGGATTTGACTTCACGGGCTATAAACCCGCAACCCTCAATCGCCGCATTATGCGACGGATGGCGCTACACAATATTGAAACCCTAGAAAACTATCTGCCGTTTCTTCAGATGAACCCGTCTGAAGTGGATGCGCTATGCCAAGATCTTTTGATCAACGTCACGGGCTTTTTTAGAGATCCAGAAGTCTTTGAGGCACTCCAGGCCAAAATCTTCCCCAGAATTGTGCAAGACAAATCAGCCGAATTGCCCATTCGGATTTGGGTGGCAGGATGTTCAACTGGCGAGGAGGTTTACTCTATTGCAATTTGCCTGCTGGAGTATTTAGAGACGCTCAAAATCACTTTACCCATTCAGATTTTTGCAACCGATATCAGCGAGGTCATGATTGAACAGGCTCGCAAAGGTTTTTATAAGCAAAGCCTGATGGAAAGTGTTTCGCCAGAACGGCTTCGGCAATTTTTTGTAAAAGTGAGAGGCGGCTATCAAATTACGAAGTCTGTGCGAGAGCTTTGCATTTTTGCTAAGCAAAACTTAAACAGCGACCCGCCCTTTTCTCAGCTCGATCTCATTAGCTGCCGCAATGTACTGATTTACTTAGGCGCAGCCCTTCAGAAGCGGCTAATTCCCATTTTTAACTATGCCCTTAACCCAACGGGGTTTTTAGTGTTGGGTGCCGCAGAAACCGTAGGTGAGTTTTCGACCTTATTTGACCAAGTAGACCGAAGATATAAAATTTATAGCCGTAAGGCTGCATCGGTAAGGCTAAAATTTGACTTTAGAACGAGATCGCCCTTTCTAGAAAAAGTGACCCCCATTATTTTGCCGCCTGAAGACGATCAACACGATCTCAGCTTACACAAAGAAGCCGATCGCATTATCTTGAGCCGCTATGCCCCTGTCGGGGTCATTATTAATGATGAGATGGAGGTACTGCAATTTAGAGGGCAGACGGGTGTCTACCTAGAGCCTGCCTCGGGTAGAGCCAGTTTTAATCTTTTAAAAATGGCGCGAGAAGGGCTAATGTTAGAGCTTCGCAATGCCATCTATGAAGCGAAAAAAGCTAGCGAACCGATTCGTAAAACAGGATTACAGATTAAAAACCACCCTCAACTTGTCACCGTTGAGGTGATTCCGCTTAAGGTTTCAGCGACCGAGAAAAGCAATTTTTTAGTCTTATTTGAAGATGAGCGCCCCTTAGTGGTGCCTTTAGATACGGTAGCGCAAGGTAAAAGTCGAAGCCTTTCTAAAGTTAAGAAAGCTGAAATTGAGCAAGAAAACCTTCGATTAAAGCAGGAGCTAGACGTTACCCAAGAGTATTTGCAATCCATTATCGAAGAGCAAGATTCGGTCAATCAGTCGCTTCAGGTTGCCAATGAAGAAATTTTGTCGAGCAATGAGGAGCTGCAAAGCACCAACGAGGAGCTTGAAACTACCCAAGAAGAGCTTCAGGCCACCAACGAAGAACTCAACACCATTAATGAAGAACTCCGCAGCCGAAATGTAGAGCTAATTCAGACCAATAATGATCTTCAAAATCTGCTCAGCAGCATTAATATCCCCATTTTGATGCTAGATGGAGATCTGCGAGTGCGGCGCTTTACGCCGCAAGCAGAAGCAATTTTTAACCTCATCAGCACAGATATTGGACGGCGCTTTAGCGATATTCAGAACAATCTTGCCATTCCAAATCTGGTCGGTTTAATTGAAACCGTCATAGATACACTTACGACGACAGAGCAGGAGGTGCAAGATCTGACGGGGCATTGGTATAGTCTGCGCATTCGCCCCTATCGCACGACAGACAACCGGATTGATGGCGTGGTGATTGGGGTGATTGACATTGACGCGATTAAACAAAATGCCGTCCAGCTCGAAGCTGCCCGTGATTATGCCCACGCTATTGTAGAGACGGTGCGACAGCCGTTGCTGGTACTCGATGAAGGGTTCCGGGTACTGTTGGCAAATCGGTTCTTTTACGAAACTTTTGGGCTGAACCCCGCTCAGGTAGAGCGGCAGTCTATCTTTGAGATTGAGAACGGAGAGTGGGATATTTTGCCGCTGCGATCGCAACTCTCAACCCTTCTGACTGACAATACTGAGTTTGAGAATTTTGAAATTGACGAAATTTTTGATCCCAGCGGGCCTCGCATTTTATCTCTAAGCGCCCGTCAAATTCCGCAGAATAATAACGAGAGAAATATTTTATTGGTAATTGAAGACATAACAATAGTTCGGCAAGCAGATGAGCAACTTCAAAGCTCTTTAAGAGAAAAAGATATTTTACTCAGAGAAATTCATCATCGCGTCAAAAACAACCTTCAAATTGTGTCTAGCCTTCTGAGCCTACAAAGCAATAGAATTACCGACCTACAGTCCTATGCTATACTACAAAGTAGTCAGAACCGTGTCGCCGCAATGGCGCTGATTCACGAATCTTTATACCAATCTTCAAATCTCGCGGATCTGGACTTCGCAGAATACACTAAAACCCTCGTCAATAATTTATTCAACTGCTATACAGTTGAGCGCGATAAAGTACATTTCCAAGTCGATTTACAGCCCAACATTATTGTCAACTTTGATAAGGC
>JAGVDA010000321.1 GCA_020058975.1 Thermosynechococcus sp. WC_1
CATACTCCCGACGATCGCCCGACTCAGCAAAATGGTCGTCGCTGAAAATCGACTGCGAAGCCTCTCGACCATCATCAGGTAGGCTGCCAAAAAGACCGCCGAAAGTAGCGCACATCCATCGCCTAACAGGTTGTTGTCAACACCGTGGAGATCTTCGGCACCTAAGGCGATCGCCCCCACCAGCGCAATCACCATGCCTACCAAAAACCTGGCATCAAACTGCTTTCTAAACAAGAGCCAGCTCCCTAACGTCGTAAAGATGGGGGTTAGGTTATTGAGCAGCATAGACTTGGCAACGCTGATGTACTCCAGAGAAGTTGCCCACAGCCCTAAAGAAAACACCGACGTCACCCCCACACCCAGCAGCAACCACCAGAATTGAGTCGTGATAGGTTCCGGTTTACTAGGCTTAGGTTGACGGGCAGATAGACCGATACGGGCAGACTGGATTGACCCAAATACCAGCACAAAAATCAAAAGACGATTAAAAACCGTCCCATTTGGTCCTAGCCCCGTTTCGCTAAAGCGGATAAAAATAGGGGCGCTCGAAATCGCAAGGACAGCACAACAAAGCTTTAGGGTTGATATCAGATCGGCTCTGGGTTTGGGCTGCAACTGTGGCTCAGGCTGATTCATTGATACCAAAAAAGTGAACAATTCAGTCGGATTCAACACTCACTTTAAACCTAAACCCGCGCCTTCGGGGGCGGCGTGATGCCAAGCTTTACGAGTCCTTGCTCTAGTTCTCGAAGTAATTCAAAGTCTGCTTCTGGCAAAGTGCTGCTGTTGTCTCCACAGTCTTTATCTAAGGGCTGCTGCTTCAGAAACCCAAATGCATTGATAAACTGCTGCGGCTCTGCGGTAATAGGTGCATCAAAATGACAGGGGATAATCCGCCGAAAATTCCAGCTTGCCACTTTATCTACCCAGTCGAGGGTTTCTTGGGGTGCGCGGTTTAAAATCAGCGCCTGCAAAATGGGTGCCACAAAAGGTCTTCCGCCCCCTCGGAGTGCTTCAAAAGATTTCTTCCAGTTGGGTTTCCAGGCAAAGGGGTAGAGGCCAAAGTATGCCTTACGGGAGCGATCGCCAACCTTTCTTGCCGCTCTAATCGCCTGGGGTAGCTCCACGATATTTAGGGCACTGGGGCGAAAATAAAACCCAAACAGCGCAACTCGCTGCCAGCCTTTAATTCGCGTTGCGGCAGTATCTTCAACCACATCAGTCACATTGTCCTTGGCATGGAACAGCAGCGGATAGGGGTCAAGCTGCACAATCTCTGGTGGGGTTTCTGGCACCGAGACGAGGGTGTCTGTGAGCAGGAGGGTTTGCGATCTCCGATGAAACAGCGCCACTTCTTCAAACGGCCCTAACCCCAACGCAATCGGTCCCAAAATGGCGTAGTCAAACTCATTGGCAAAGGGAACCGTACTGCTGTCTACGGGCAAAATTTGCGTTCGTCCCAGTGGGAAGCCGAGCCAGCTTAAGGGTAAATTTAGCGGGAAGCTCCATTGGCTAGGTGCCACAAACAACTGAGACTGCGGGAAGCGCCGCGCAAAAGGCCCTACAAACACCTTGTGCTCAATGCCAGAAACCGTCGGCAAAATGATGTACTTCACTGTACCGTGAACCGCCACTAGATCCTGCATCAGCCGTAAGCATTCGGGTGTGGGCGCAACGGGTGCATAGACCAGCAGCCCACCCGCCTCTAGCTTTACCACCGTCATGCGGATGGGCGTGACCACGTACAAAATGCCCTGAATTTGTTCAAAAGTCCAGATCGTGTCCTTCACCACTTCTTTACGGAGCGTGCGCCGCTGACCGTAGGGGTACAGCGGCACAATAGGCCATAACTTCCATGACCAGTCTTTCGGATCAGAGGCTTGATGGGTTAGATCCTGTACGGGCATAGTTTACTTACTGCTCCTGAATGGCCTAAATCATACCGCTAGAACCGAGTGCAAAGAAATCTAAAAAGGTCTTGCAGGAAAATGGCGATCGCCCTCAAGTTGTCCTGTTCGGCTCGTTTAGGTAAAGATGCAGATGGGGTTAATGGGTTCACATCTCAGGTTGGTATTGGGCTAAATTGTCTCCAACGCCTAGGATTAAGGAGTTGATTAAAATGGCGAAATGACGGAGTTTGACCCCTATAAAACCCTAGATGTTGCGCCAAAAGCAACCCTTGCCCAAATCAAGCAGGCCTATCGGCAACTGGCAAAACAGTTCCATCCCGACAGCCAGCATGAATTGGCGCATCACGACAACATCACGCGGGTCAATGCCGCCTACGAACTGCTCAAAGATCCCCGTCGTCGTCAGGCTTACGACGATCTGCATTTTTATGGCAGAGCAGTCGGAGCGGCTGAATCTGCGGTATATCGTCATCAGCGCACCCAAGAAACTCAAGACATTTATCGCAAAGCGCGTCAAACTCGCAGCGCAGCGGATACACATTTCCAAGAATGGATCCATCGGGTGTATACCCCCGTCACCAGAGAGCTTACCAAAATCATCAAGCAGCTTCAGCCCGAAATTACCGCGCTGTCTGCCGACCCCTACGACGATGAGTTAATGGATGCGTTTGTAAGGTATCTCGAAGACTGTCAGACCGTGGTGAGCAAAGCCCAGGCAACCTTTCGCTCCATGCCGAATCCAGCCAGCGTGGCAGGTGTGGCGGCTCATCTTTACTACTGCCTCAACCACCTTGAGGATGGACTCACGGAGTTCAATTGGTTTACCCAAAGCTATGAAGACAGCTATTTAGCCTCAGGCAAGGAAATGTTTCGCAAGTCCACCAGTCTGCGCCGCGAGGCGCAAGCGGCGCTCAAAGATTTACAGGCGGCACTCTAAGGGGCGATCGCCATCTTCGCCTCTTGTAAACCTGGACGTTTCGCCTCTGCTTAGCTCAAGATTGAGAAGCAGCGTATTGTTTTAATTGCCGCTGCACTTCGCCCCACGCATCTTTTGAAGGTTTTGGCTGCATGATGAATGGATTTGGGTATTTAGTCATGCTGGGCTGGATCCCGATGGTACTGTTTCTGTTTAGCAAACTTCCCATCCAGCGCGCGCTTATTATTAGCTTTTTGGTTGCATGGCTGTTTTTGCCCATGGGAGAAATTGAGCTGTCTGGCATCCCTAACTACACCAAAATGTCGGCGACCTGCTACGGGGTTTTGCTTGCCACCTTCATTTTTGACTTCCAGCGCTTTCGGCAGTTTCGGCTGCATTGGATCGACAGCCCGATGATAGTGTGGTGCCTTTGTCCAGGGCTATCTTCCCTTGCCAATGGGTTAGGCCCCTATGATGCGCTTTCCGCAATTCTGACGCAAGCCGTAACCTGGGGACTTCCCTACTTTTTGGGACGGCTTTATTTAGGCAATTTAAAAGGCTTGCAGCAGTTGGCGATCGCCATTGTGTGGGGCGGTCTAGTTTACATCCCGCTATGCCTCATCGAAATTCGTCTGAGTCCTCAGCTTCATATGTGGCTCTACGGCTTTTACCCGCAGTCTTTTGATCAGGCATTCCGTTACGGCGGGTTTCGCCCCATCATCTTCATGCAGCACGGCCTCATGGTGGGCACCTGGATGATGACTGCCACGCTGATTGCCTTTTGGCTTTGGCGCATCGGGTCACTACAGCCCCTACTACGGCAGTTTGCCGAGGGGACACCCCCCAAGCTTACCGTCCCCCGTGAAGGTCTATGGGGAACGTCATTGGCAGTTTTTTTAGGTCTGCTGATCACCTTTGTTTTGGTGAAGGCCACAGGAGCCTATTTTCTTCTGGTGGTGGGCATTGCAGTTGTTTTAGGCATGCGCTGGTGGCAGACTTCTCTCCCGCTATTGCTGGTGGTGCTTGTAACCTGTGGCTACCTCAGCTTTAACGCCGTGGGCGGCTTAACCCCCCAGGTCATTACCCAAATTTCTACCGTCGCCACTCGTTTCACTAATGCAGATCGAGCAGGTTCGCTCGCGTTTCGATTAACCAATGAAGCTCAGCTTTCTGCCAAAGCGCGTCAGCAGCCCATCTTTGGATGGGCTGGGTGGGGGCGTTCCCGAATTTATGATGAGTTGGGGAAAGATATTTCTGTGACCGATAGCCTATGGATTATTACCTTCGGCACCTTTGGCGCAGTTGGCCTAGTGAGTTGGATGGCAGCAATGCTCGCACCCGTGCTAGGGTTCGTACTGCTGCGTTACCCGGCTAGTACCTGGCTACACCCTCAGGTTTTGCCCGCCGCCGTCTTGGCGATTGGCCTGGTGCTGTACGTGATGGACTGTATGGTGAATGGGATGGTAAATCCCATCTATACTTTGATAGCAGGTGGCCTTGCGGGGCTGGTGGAGCGTCCAGCGGTGCGCCCTTCGCCAAAAGAGAAGCTTCCAGATATCTTTCCGCTGTACGTGAATTCAGAAGACGGGAAGTCCAGTTTGTACTAGGCTGAGAAACATTAGACGGGTGAACTGACGGCAGAGATTACTGAGAATTCAGGATCTGCACCCAAAAGATTGTTGTAACAAACGGATTAGAGTCAAGGATATGGGGTTCATTCAGGCATCTCGCGGAACGCGGGATATTCTTCCCGATGAGGTGGTCTATTGGCAGCAGGTCGAAAAGATTGCCCGTGACCTGCTCCATAATGCCGCCTATCGTGAATTGCGCACACCCATTTTTGAGCAAACCGATCTGTTTGAGCGCGGGATTGGGGAAGCCACGGATGTGGTGGGCAAAGAAATGTACAGCTTTTTGGATCGGGGCGATCGCTCCCTTACCCTTAGACCCGAGGGCACTGCCGGAGCAGTCCGCGCCTACATCGAGCACAAGCTCCACGCCCAGGGTGGCGTTCAGCGCCTTTGGTATACAGGCCCCATGTTTCGCTATGAGCGCCCCCAAGCAGGTCGCCAGCGTCAGTTTCATCAGCTTGGGGTTGAGGTGATCGGCAGCGCTGACCCTAGAGCGGATGCAGAGGTAATTGTGCTTGCGTCAGATTTTTTAAAGGCTGTGGGCATTCATGACTGGATGCTCAGCCTTAACTCGGTGGGCACGAAAGCAGACCGCCTGCACTATCGAGAGGCGCTAGTTGCCTACTTGCAGCCCTTTGCCGAAGAACTAGACGCAGATTCCAGAGATCGGCTCAACCGAAATCCCCTAAGGATTTTAGATAGTAAAGATGAAAAAACTGCGGCGATCGCCAAGGGTGCCCCCAGCATCCTAGACTACCTGAGCGAAGCTTCCCAGGCTCACTTTGAGCGAGTTCAAGACCTGCTCCAGCGTCTAAAGATCCCTTTTGTCATCAATCCTTGTCTAGTGCGAGGGTTAGACTACTATACCCATACCGCCTTTGAATTTCAGATTGATACCCTTGGTGCCCAAAGTACCGTTTGTGGAGGTGGGCGCTACGACGGACTGATCTCCGAACTCGGTGGCCCCGAGACACCCGCTGTGGGCTGGGCGATTGGTCTAGAGCGCTTAGTATTGGTCATGCAGCAGAATCAGTCAGCCGCACTTCAGGCAGGAGTCGATATCTACTGCGCCGCGCGAGGGGATGAAGCCGAAGCCCAATCGCTAGAAATTGCCCAGCGGCTGCGGCAGGTAGGACTTTCGGTTGAAATTGATCTCAGCGGCAGTGCCTTTGGCAAGCAGCTCAAGCGAGCAGACCGGAGCGGAGCAGCTTTGAGCCTCATCATCGGAGAAGAAGAGGCAACCAATCACACAGTGCAGATCAAGTGGCTAACTTCTGGCGAACAGATTACTCTGAGCCAATCTGAACTATTTGATCAGGCTGTTTTGCTTCAAGAAAAAATTATGCTTTCTAAACCAGCCAAAAAGATATAAAGTACAACCAAGATTCTGCCGCGTTCTTACCAATACGGCCAATTAACGACTAAATCAGAATCTAGTCTTCTATGTTAAGTGTGTGAAGTGAGTACCGCAAATCATGACCCAGTGGCAATTTCTAATTCAAAAAGAGGGAGATCAAGATTGGCTTCCTCTAGAATCACCTAACGTTGAGATTTTGGAAGGGCGCTACTATTTAATGGCGCAGGTTGATTTCCCCTCAACACAGATTGAGGTTCAAATTCGCCATGAGTATGAGCTAGACGGCGTTCCTCAAGAAGTCACTCAGCGCAGACGGCAGCGAACCGATGCCCAAGGACTTTTGGAGCTATTTTCACTCACCTATCTACCACCTGGCCTATGGGAACTCCAGTGTCAGGTTGCTAAATCTCAAAATCCAGCCGAGAATATGCCCCCCCAAAAGCTATTTCTCCAGGTTCTAGCCCAAGACTTTGAGCTTTTATCGGACTGGGACTGCCCAGAACCCGCGTTTGATTCAGTTTTTCCTATAGAAGCCCTAGCGATAGCCGTTTCAGAACAGCCGTCAGCCGTAGCTTCGACTAAATCACCCAGAGTACCGACACCCGTAGCCGTGCGATTACCTTCCATCCCGAAGGATATTTCGCCACTCCCGCTGCGCCTGTCTAACCCACTTTCTCTGCCGCCTATGCTTTACAGTCCAGCTCATTCAGCTAATAAAGCGTCGATTCCCCAACTTCCGGCATTTTTGCCTAGCGGAAATTTATTAGGTACCCCTCTCGCGAGCAATAATTTAAAGGCTTCTGTCTCCAAAGACGTGACGAATCTGCCCTTACCTTTTTTGCATCGCGTGGTTCAGCCCACAGATCGTCAAGAAGCCTATAAAGCGTTTGAGCCACTGGCACGACGCCAACGCTTTTTAAAGACGCTGAATACCCTGGCGCAAGAATCGCTATCTTCCGATCTGGTTGCATCAAGGTAAAGTGGTTTTTCAGAAATTGCCTTAATACCAAAGCTTCTTGATGTTTCACTTATTCAGCTTGCGCTTGAGCGCCTCTAGTTCTTCGTCCATTTCTAACTCCTTAAACTTCGCCTCTAAGGGGTCTAACCCCTCATAAATATTTTTTCTGGGGCGGGTGGTTGTCTCTTGCCAAGACTGGGGAGTGGGGGGAGACTGAGGGGTCTTGCTTTGAGCGTGCTGACGAATTTTAATCTGAAGATCTTGGCGGCGACTGCGAAGTTGTGCTGCCAGGGTTTCTACTTGCTGAATTTGCTGCTGAGCCAAGGACATTTGCGCCCACTGCTGATTCCCCTGCCTTAAAAAAGCGGCCTCTCGCTCTCGAGCGGCTTCAGCCAAATCAAGACGTTTTGCCTGCTCTGCCTTTGCCACACGCTCATGCCAGCGCTGCACTTCTTCGGCAGTTTTAAGAATGTCTTGCTGGGCTTTTTGCTCTTCTGTCTTCAGTTGACGAAGGGTTTTCTGAACCTCTTCTTCTTGTTCGCGCAGCTGATCTTCTAAGACCTGTAGCTCCAGGTCAGGATGCGTCTTCAAAAATTCATCTAGTCGCTCTTCTAGAAAGCGGCTCATGTCTTCAAACACACCCATTTTTATTACCTAGCAGCAGCTTTAACTGAAACAGTGCTGTGGTTTTAAGCACAACCTAGTCACAGTTTCAATTCTACTAGAAGATCAAAACTGCTCTCCGTCTCTTACTGCGCGAGTCTCGTTGCCCCGCTGAAGAATAGCCTGCCCATTTTCGACCCGCACAAAGACCCAACCGGTTGAGTCTAGGACTTGCCCCATAAATAGATTTTGAGCTGAGCCATTTCGAGAAATCATGATGGCGGATTTAGGTCCCAAGTCCAAAATCGCATTCACCGTTACGCCGGCTTTTGCCTGACGACCCATCGGCATAGATTGAGGGGGTAGGCTAGGGGGCAGACTGGGAGGCACAAAAGCGGTTGTAACCTGAGTTTGATTTCCGGTTAAGACGGGTAAGCGAGTGGAAAGTGCAGAGAGTGCAATGGTTTGGGGTGGCTGAAGTTTAGTCGAAACAGATGACTTGACCTTTTTGTCTGCTCCGACGGCCTTCAATGGCGGCGCTGTGATAGACGGCAGTGCCGCCATCGAAACAGCTTCAGTGCGTAAAGGTGCAGGTGTAATGCTTGGAAGCGCCGCGACGGCAGCGGGGGGAGGAAGTGGCTGAACTGCTTCTGCGGACTTTAGAGCTTCACTTAATTCTGTGGCAAAGGCGATGTCTTGAGGTTGTGCCGTGGCGATCGCAGGTACCACAGCCTGAACCACTGCGGGAGAGCGCGTAAACGAATTGAACTGCGTAAAGG
Source organism: Thermosynechococcus sp. WC_1 (assembly GCA_020058975.1). Taxonomy (GTDB): domain Bacteria; phylum Cyanobacteriota; class Cyanobacteriia; order Thermosynechococcales; family Thermosynechococcaceae; genus JAAURS01. Next base: position 8,155 of record JAGVDA010000321.1, read on the forward strand.
CCAATAAACTGGCGGAACCCAAAAATGCACCCCAAGCCGCAGCGAGCCAAAGGTATGAACCTAGCGGTCTTTCAGCATTATCAGCAGGGGCTGCTGGCTCTACGCCGTAGAATGGCTCCAGAATGGCATCCATTTCAACGTAGGGAATCAAAAGACTATCTTCAAGCCCATCGGTTTTGACAGCAAGGGCAAGCTGACTTGCCGCAGAAGATGCTGGTGACGGCTGCCCTAAAGCTTCACTGTTAGGGTCTAATTCCTGAAATAGCTCATCCATGAGCTGGGCTGCATGATCTTCGACTAAGGAGGTGTAGGTTCTGTCTTCTGTTTGGGCTGAAACTTGATTGAAACCAGAAGTGTTGACGCCACAATTCTTAGACATAAGCTTCTCAGACATAAGCGACTCAGTGTTCAAACTCAATGGACAAATTCTGGGGGTCTTTCAGTTTTGGTCTTTCAGTTAGGTTACACGACCACCGTTTGTAGTATTCACCAAAAAATGACAAATGTTGCACGGGTGTACAAACCGAGAAGGAAACCCATCGCAGATAGCCCATTAAAGTAAACCAAGCCTTACTTTAGCGTTGGGGTGGAATATGGGTAAAGGCGATCGCCGCATTTTGTCCTCCAAATCCAAAGCTGAAGCATAGCGAAGCATCCAGGGCAGAAGGTCGCGCCTGAAGCACCCAGTCTAGGTCATAGGCGGGGGTGCTTAACCCCACACAGGGCGGCAAAATTTGTTCATACAGTGCCATCAGGCAAAATACTGCGCCCAAAGCACCGGAAGCGCCTAAAGTATGCCCTGTTGCCCCTTTGGTAGAACTAACGGCGGTTGTTTTGGGAAACATATCCTGAATCATCGCGGCTTCTCTGGCGTCATTGAGCGCCGTACCCGTTCCGTGGGCGTGGATATAGCCCACCTGATGGGAAAGTAGGTGACTGCGCGTGAGGCAATCCTGCACGGCTATTTTTGCGGTTGTCCAATCAGGGTCGGGGGCACTGCAATGATAGGCATCATTTGTAAGCCCAAACCCTAACGCTTGCCCATAGGGTCTTGCGCCGCGTCGTTCGGCATGGTCACGGCGCTCTAACACCAGCAGTGCAGCCCCTTCTGCCAACGCAAAGCCAGTGCGATGCTGGTCGAAGGGAAAGGCTCCTGTTTTTGCTAACGCGCCCATTTTCTGGAACCCTGCCAAGGTTAAGGGCGTGATGGGGGCTTCGGCAGCACCTGCAATAACTACATCACACTGTCCGGTTTGGATGAGTTCGATACCCTGGGCGATCGCCCAAATTCCGGTCGCACAAGCGGCTCTTGGCGACAAAATTGAGCCAGCGCACCCAATCTGTTGGGCAACCTGCACAGCAGGCGATTGCCCATACAGCTTTAGCCAAGATGGATCGAGGTTGACGCCATGCAGTCCGATAAGCTGTTCTATGTCAGCCTGATATCCACGACTTGACCCTATAGAAAAACCCCATCGCGTCGAGGCAGGGAAATCCTTGCTACGCCCGAGGTTTTGCGCATCTGCAATCACATCTTCAAACGCATCCGACAGCAGCGGAAAAAGCAGTGTTGGCGCATCTGCAACCACACCCAAACAATGAGGTGGCAGATCGGCATAAAAAGATTGAGACTTAAGACCGCAGATACCCTGAAGGAGCTGTTGCCAATTCTGAGTTAGCGATGAGCCTAACGCAGACCGTAGGCTCATCCCAGTTACCCATACGTCCGTTGCCATGATTTGCCTTAAGGGGCGATCTCCTTTAAGGCTTCAGATTTTCTAATCCTTGCGTCACCTTGGCATATTCAATCTTGTCACCCTGCTTAATCTGATCGACCGTTTCGATGCCACTCTTGACGGTGCCAAATACGGCATAGTCACCATCCAAACTCGCCGTACCCGCCGTATCTAAAGAGATATAAAACTGGCTAGAGGCAGAATCTGGCATCATAGACCGCGCCATTGCCACAGCACCTCGCGCATGTTTCAGTTTGGGCGGCTGCGTCACGCCAGCAGACTTAAGGGTTTTGCCCAAGGTGGGGGCACTCGCACCCTCTGCCCAAATTTCTAAAGGAATATCACGAGGCTGTTTGGTTTTGGGGTCGATAAAACCACCAGTCCCCACAGGACCTGGGGGATTTTTAAGCTTGCTATAAGGGTCTCCACCTTGGGCGACAAAACCAGGCACCACTCGGTGAAACGCCGTGCCATCATAAAAGCCGCGTTTGACCAGATCTACAAAATTTCCGGCTGTCGTCGGAGCATCCGTGCCGTTTACTTCAAGGGTAATGGGCTTACCCTTCACCGTTAGCACAACCGTCGCTTTGCCACTCAGCTTAGGCAGGGCATTGGTCGCGGCTGCAATGGGGCTTTCTGCCCCCCCTAACGCAGGCGCAACAGATGCGCTGACGGCGGCAGATCCGGTGTTAGCAGCAGAAGAAGCAGACTCAGTAGGGTCGCCGCAAGAGGTTAGCAATGCAGCAACAAGGGCGATCGCCACCAGAGGTCGAACAGCGTAATTAACCATAGTCAAAACAATCATCTCGTTCAAAAACAAACAGACTGAGCATAAAGAACAAGAACAGGTTCTTATAACCCTTCCATCGGGACACCCGCAAACCGCGCAATCTCTGCGGCCTGATCTTCAATCTGAGAAATCGGCAGCGGCTGCCCAACGCGCGTGAGGGGAATATCACCACGCCCTTTAATTTTTAGGTAGAGGGCACGTTTGGGGTTTAGCCCTTCTCGAATGGCAACGCGCACAGACTGTACATCGCTGAGCTGACAGCTAAACTCTACAATACGATTTTTGCCAGGATAACCGCGTCGAAAAATCTTAGCCTGACCCGCCTTGCGGTCAAATTCGTTGTAGCCACCGCCTACATCCCAAAGCACCGTCAGCCAGAGATAGGTTGCCAGCAGCGTGCCCGCAACACCATAAAACCCCATTGCAAGCCCCTGAGGTACAAAAATGAGGTCAACGGCATTTCCAATCGGCAAAAAGTTGACCTTGAAGTAGCTAGACAAGCCGGCCAGTAAAAAACCACCCCCACCAATAGAGATGATGGTGGCCCACCAATAGTTGCTAAAGCGCCTAGCACCCAGCACGTCGTAGCGTAAAACGGTTTTGTCTTGAGCAGCCATAAAACACTTAACGAGAAAACACTTAACGAGCTGATATCAAAATATCTTTGATTTCAAGTATAAGTTGCCAGCAGTGCAGATACCGCAAAATGTTGCGCATCGCATTCAACGCAAACAATATCGGCTTCAGACAAGCTTACAGCCAGCGAAAGATGCCCAATTACATTTCATCCCCATCAAATCTGAGTGCCAACGCTTCATTGCCCTGAAATTATTTTACATTTCTTCATAACCCTAAAGAATGCATTAAGCGTTATGCGTCCGTTGACCGTGAGTTCATTTTCTTTTATTGCTTGTAGAGTATGGTTTTCAGGCATTTTTAGACGCTAAATCAGGGATATTGAAAATCAGCGTATGGCCTTACTTAACAGACTCATAACTTGATATTTCGTAAGAATTCCGTTATGTAATGGTTAAGTGACTCAATCATATTTGCTGATCCATCTCTGAAAAGTATGCAGACTGGGTGCGCTTAGAGAGAGATAGGCTTTTGGTTGCCTATTTTTTCAAAACCGTTTCCAGACGACGCTGTAGCCTTTACAGTAGGTAGGAGGATCTGTTGGCTCTCTAGAATTTCATTAAGCTTTCAGAGCTTTTTGGTTTTGCTAGCGGCTGGCTCTAGATTGCCAGGGTCTCTCATTTTTGATAGATCCCTAATGGAATCAAAATTAATTGATGGCCTTGCGGCGTTTTATTTGAAGCAAGAGGGTTTAGTTCCATGACCATAGCAATGGGGCGCGTGCCAGAGAGAGGCGTCTTCGACGTCATTGATGACTGGCTCAAGCGCGATCGCTTCGTATTTGTGGGCTGGTCTGG
>JAGVDA010000580.1 GCA_020058975.1 Thermosynechococcus sp. WC_1
AAGGACGCACCATCCGCCTCCCCATCCACATCACCGAAAAACTCAACAAAATCAAGAAAACCCAGCGTATTCTCTCCCAGCAGTTTGGAAGAGCCGCCACCATTGCAGAATTGGCAGATGAGCTAGAGCTAACCCCGCGCCAAGTCCGTGACTATCTCGAAAAAGCGCGACAGCCACTGTCTTTAGACGTGCGCGTCGGCGACAACCAAGATACCGAACTGGGTGAACTGCTCGAAGACCCCGCCGAGTCTCCCGAAGACTACACTCTGCAAACCTGCCTGCGGCAAGACCTCGAAAAGCTGATGAATGACCTCACCTCCCAACAGCGACAGGTGCTAAACCTCCGCTTTGGGCTAGAAGACGGGCAGCCCCTCACCTTAGCTAAAGTGGGCGAATGCCTCAACATCAGCCGAGAGCGAGTCCGCCAAATTGAACGAGAAGCCCTTACCAAACTGCGTAAACGTCGGGGCGATATTCATGAGTACATGGCAAGTTAAGGAGTATTTTTATCTAAAGGCAAGAACGCTCTAGGGTTATTACGCCCTCCATCGTTCGGTTTTGCCCCCTTAAAAGCATCCCTGCGGTTGCTACATTGAATTGAGATTCAGTGCTTGCATCTTCAATAAGTTCTTGGGGGCTGCTCTCACCCCCAACTGAACTCAATTCACCCACGCGCAATAAAAGCGCTAAGGCAGAATCTGACTTCATTTCGTACATCAACCCCTGCATCCTGTTTTTACGGATACCCTCATGAATCAAGCTGCAAACTTTGGTGGAAAAAACTCAGAGACAACCAACCAGCTTTGGAAGTACGTCTCGTCCCTAGAACCAGACACAATGGCTCGGCTCTCCCAACCAGCCTCAGACGAAGTGCTTCAGGTCATGGAGCGGCACGTTGTGGCCATGCTAGGCCAGCTCCCTTCCGAACACTTTGATGTAATGATCAACACCAGCCGCGAGAACCTTGGGCGCTTAGTGGCCTCTGCCATGATGAATGGCTACTTCCTGCGAGCCGCAGAGCAGCGAATGGCCTTTGAAAACATGATGCAGGATAGCGCAACACCTGTTGGCGATCGCCCTTCTGAACCCTAATGCATCCTTGGAGAAGGCGTGACGCTTCAGTCTATAGAACCGCATCTATCAAAACTCCCGCCAGACAATAACGCCTGGCGGGAGTTCCATATTGGGGAACTTCACCTTGAGGAACTTCGGCGATCGCTGCTTAATTGGTACACCCACCAAGGCCGAGAACTGCCCTGGCGCAATACCTCAGATCCCTACGCCATCTGGGTTTCTGAAATTATGCTTCAGCAAACCCAGGTCAAAACAGTTTTACCCTACTACCAGCGCTGGCTAGAGCGCTTTCCCACGATTCAGTCCTTAGCCGAAGCCGAACAGCAGGCAGTTTTAATGCTGTGGCAGGGCTTAGGCTACTATGCACGGGCGCGGAACCTCCATAAAGCTGCCCAAAAAGTGATGTCAGACTATGGCGGTCAATTCCCCACGCAGATAGACGAGGTTTTGAAACTTCCAGGTATTGGCAGAACCACCGCAGGTGGCATTCTTAGCTCAGCTTTTCATCAGGCGTGGCCTATTTTAGACGGTAACGTTAAGCGCGTACTAGCAAGACTTTCAGGGCTATTGATTCCCACAAAATATGCCTTATCCTTTCTATGGAAGGGTTCTGAAATCTTGCTAGACCCTAACGATCCAAAAGCATTCAATCAGGCGCTCATGGATTTAGGCGCGACGGTATGTACGCCCAAGCAGCCCACCTGTTTGCTGTGTCCGTGGTCAAATGTTTGTCAGGCACATCACCTTAACCTACAGTCGGTAATTCCTATGTCAGAAACCCGCGAACCTATCCCCCATAAGCTGATTGGCGTTGCCGTGATTTGGAACGAGCAAGGCCAGATTTTAATTGATAAGCGGCCTCAAAGCGGTTTGTTAGGTGGCCTATGGGAATTCCCAGGGGGTAAATTAGAACCTAATGAAACCCTCGCCGAATGCGTAGTCCGTGAAATCCAGGAGGAATTGGGTATATGCATAGAAGTGCTAGAGCATTTCATGACCCTTGATCATGCCTACACGCATTTTAAGGTGACGCTCTCAGTGCATCACTGCCGCCACGTTTCCGGTGAACCTCAGCCCATTGAATGTGATGAAGTGAAATGGGTCACGCTAGACGAACTCGATCAGTACCCATTTCCAACAGCAAATCAAAAGATTATTGCAACCCTGCGAGAGAACGGAATGCCCTGTAGCATAGTGCCCACGTCTTGAGACGTAGTGTGGCGATAGCTATACAAGAGTCCGCCATATTCTCTATTCTGATCAAACCAATCGCTACAGTGATGTAAGACGCGCAGTACGCAGCAGGATGATATGACAAGAACCGGAATCGGCATCAGAACGGCTCAAGATCGCTCTGAAAGAATCACAGGCCAAGTTCATATATATGATGGCGCAGGCAAAGGGAAATCTCAGGCTGCGCTGGGGGTTGTACTGCGCTCCATTGGTCTCGGCATTGGCTCCTCCTTTCAAACACGAGTCTTGCTGCTGCGGTTTCTCAAAGGTCCAGGCCGCACCTACGACGAAGATGCCGCTATCGAAGCCCTTCAACGCGCCTTTCCCCACCTCATTGATCAAGTCAGAACCGGACGCGCGGAATTCTTCAACGCCGATGAAGTCACCCGCTTTGATCGCCTAGAAGCTCAACGCGGCTGGGATATTGCCAAAGGGGCGATCGCCTCCGGTCTCTATTCCGTCATCGTCCTAGACGAACTCAACCCCGTCTTAGATCTAGGGCTACTGCCTGTCGATGAAGTTGTGCGATCGCTCAAACAAAAGCCAGATCACCTCGAAATCATTACCACCGGACGCGGCACCCCCCAAGCCCTCATGGACATCGCCGATCTCCACTCAGAAATGCGACCCCACAGTCCAGAAGGCAACCATCAGGGCATCGAAGGCATTGAAATCTACACAGGCGCAGGCAAGGGCAAATCCACCAGCGCCCTCGGTCGCGCCCTTCAGGCGATCGGTCGCGGCATTAGTCAAGACCAGTCTCACCGCGTACTCATCATGCAGTGGCTCAAAGGCGGTTCCGGCTACACCGAAGATGCTGCCGTCGCCGCCATGCAGCAAAGCTACCCCAGCCTTGTAGATCATCAACGCTGCGGCAGAGATGCAATCGTCTGGCGGGGGCAACAGCAAGAGCTAGATTACGTCGAAGCCGAACGGGGTTGGGAAATCGCGAGAGCGGCGATCGCCTCAGGACTCTACAAAACCATCATCCTCGACGAACTCAACCCCACCGTAGACTTAGAACTTCTCCCAGAAGAACCCATCCTGCAAGCTTTCCTTCGCAAACCCCGCGACACCGAAATCATCATCACAGGCCGCTGCAAAAACAATCCCTCCTATTTCGCCCTAGCCAGCACCCATTCCGAGATGATTTGCCACAAACACTACGC
>JAGVDA010000272.1 GCA_020058975.1 Thermosynechococcus sp. WC_1
CTAGAGCGTTTAGCGGCTAAGGGACGGTATTTTTTCCAGTTGCGCTCGGCACGTTCCATCGCAGCCAGTTCCTGTTTAGGGATTTTGAACTGATGACGGTACGGGATACGAATACGCTTCTCTCCCTTGATTCCCCCGTCCATCTTTGCCTCAACGGTTGGGGAATATACGACACAACGCCCCGTCGTCTGTTGCTGCAATTCTTCAAGAGGCACTACATCTCTGAGTGTTTCTTGAAGGGTTGTGGTGGAGCCACCCTTACCGGACGATCTATTTTTTGTGGTGGCATCCTCTTTGCCTATCGCCTCACTATACTTTTTGGCTGTCTCAATGCTGGACAGTCTCATCAGCACGACTGTCTGGCAGTTCTCAAGCAGGGCTTTGGCTCTGGCTTCTCCATAGCACATCTCCAGAATGCTTTCACCTTGAGCGCCATAGGCAAACATCCAATTTTTTGACCGTGCGACAGCCGCCATTTTTGCAAGCTGGGGTAGTCGATATTGTGGCAGCTCATCTAGGAGTGCTAAGCCTCCAAAGGACTGACCCGCATAAATATTGCGCTGCAAGATCAGCTCGACGGCGGCAGCGACCAGGGGCAGGATGACGGGGGCATACTGTGGATCGACCCGAAAGATCAGCATCTGCTTTTTCTTCAGGACAATCGGGATGGTTGTATTACGGCAAAAGACCCCTGTAATCTCAGGAATCATGATCCGTGACATCATCCGCAATGCTGAGAATGCCACACTCGCGGCTGTCTCTGGACTATTGGCGGTGGCGAGGAACTCGTCGTAGGCGGCTTTCTGATACTGTCCAATATCAGCGTTCGTGATGGATTTAGGATCGGCGGCGAGCCTTGCCAGGACTTTTTGCACCAGCGCTAAGTCATCCCCTCTACCTTCGGTTTGACCCCTTGCCATCATGAGGCCAGCGGCGATCAGTTGACCGCCTGAGATGTCCCAGTTATCAGGCTTCTCACCATCAGCAAGACCATTCTCAACAATGGCACAGCCGAGCTGATTGGCGGTTGCCATATCATTGGCAGACCGGAGCAACTGCACAATATTGAGGCAGTCGCTGTCATCGAAGAAGGGGGCGACGGTAAAGACTTCATAGCCATTCTCAAGACCGAACCCTGCAATCTCGCTTGTGGGCGCGATGTGTGAGCGTTCTTCATCTCCTTTGAGGTCAACTGCAATAATGGGCAGTTCTGACATGACAGCAGAGAACGCCAGACGATTGAGGACATAGCGACTTTTCCCCGCACCTGAACCTCCATAAACCATCATGTGTTCATTGATGCGACGCAGCATCACGGTGAACGGGTTCGGGCGAAAGTTGATTTTTCCATCGGGACTTATCACAAACCGATCTGGCATCCCGATCCACAGGGTGCATTCACGATCATTATTGATGGCTTTAATCGCCTCATTCCGTGACTTCCGCACTTCCGCAGCGGTTGCCATCCGCGATCGCCCAATCTTATTCTTTTTCTTATCCAGCAGCTTCAGCAGGACAAAGCAAAGAACAACGCCACCCATCATTAGCAGATTAAGGTCAATGTTTTTGAGAAGGCTTAGGTCAAGAGTGCTGGCTTGCGTTTGAACCTCGGAGATTAAGGAAGGTTGTTGCTGAGTTTCTTTGCTCATTTAACCCGTTGCTCCGGTTCAATTTCTTTAGGCCAAGGAGAGACGGCGATACCAGAAGGCAAAGCGATTTTTAGCTCAGTCAAGGCCGCTGCATCTTCAGGTGCAAGGCTTTTACGCTTGCTATACCAAGCAATCGTCTCAGCAGTGCCATATTTTTCAATCCGTGCTTGAATAAATTTCTTAGCAAAGGCGATCGCCACCGGACGCGGGACACCTTCAGCCAGTGAATAGGAATCGCCACCCTGATCCGCATAAGCAATCCAGCAGTGATTGCCTTTCTCACGATAGATAGCGAGAAATGGATCAGGTTGACCTTGACCTGTCACCTTGACGAGTCGATAGAGACTGCCTTTATGAGTGACAGTCCCCATCGTTGACTGTGTAGCAACGATTGCTCTAGAGACAGTTGCAGGGGTACAGTCTGCTTTAGCTGGAGAAGAAAAAAGAATTAAGAAGCAAAAAAGCAATATTGATAATTTCAGCATTTTAACGTCCTGGCAAAAATCGTCTTGGATTAACTTCACGGCCTGACATGTAGTTCCCGTTGGTCGCCCCTTCAATTACAGCAAAGTGAAGGTGTGCCCCTGTCCCAGCACCTGTAGCACCAGATATCGCAATAGGTATTCCCATTCTGACGGTTGAACCCTCCCTGACTAAAAAACCTTTTTCCTTCAAATGGCTGTACTGGGTCAGAGTACCGCCCCCATGGTCAATAATGACGGTATTTCCAAAGCCCTTAAGCCAACCTTGAAAAATAATTTTTCCATCGGCAGCAGCAAGGACGGTTGTACCTTCTGGTACTCCAAAATCCATTCCTAAGTGATTGGAGCTACAGCCACCACAGGGACTAAGGCGAGGTCCAAATTCAGAGGTAATAGGGGCATTGACAGGCATAATCGTCTGACCCGTATTCTGTCCCTGATACGCGCCAGGACTTGAGGCAGGATTTTGCCCCCCACGAGATGACCCGCCACCTACACCACCTGAACCAATTGAAACCACAACAGAACCCGCCGCTTGCAAGCCAATCTGTCTTAGGTTCTGCGCTGAAAGCGTCTGTTTAATTTGTTCTTTGACATTAGGCGTTAGGCTAAAGCCGAATGATGGCTTATTGATGTCAATAAACATCATGTCCCGTTCTCTAAAGGTGACAAAGTAACCTGTCGGGATCGCGTAAGGCGTACAGGTTAGCCACTTTTTTGATTTAGGTCTGCGAATACAGGCACGGACATAGGCTTGAAAAGTAACGGTTCCTTTAGATTCATTGATGCTGTGCAAAACCAGCTTGAATTCAGCTTCATTATCTACACCCGTCTCAACAACTTTGCGGCCTGTAGGCTCAAGCCCACGAAACAATTTCGCCAATGGTCCAAAACCACCTTTTACAAGCTGAGACTTCCCCACGACCCAGCGTTTGCCGAGTACCGATAATGCTGGGATAGGAACCGGAGAAGTGGGATCTGAATACTCAATATGGGGCGCTGGCTTCCCAGTGGCAGGGGCAACCGCAACGTTAACGTCCTTACCATTTTGTCGAAGGACTGAACCTGTGAGATACATTGAATTCCCACCGATTGCTGTCTCAGGGGCACCCCATAGCAAATCAATCACGCCGACTCGTATCGGCGGAAGCGGCGTGTTAAAGGCTAAGGTTAGCGTTGGCGGCAGGGCGACCGCATAAATAAAGGCAACTAGCCCCAGCGCAGCGCACCACCGCCGAAACCATTTTTGATGCCGCAATTTAAGCATTCTTGCGGCTCCCTAATTCGATGAATTGTTTTAGCCTTGAAACGCTTGCACCAGAGCGCGTTGCAGCAACAGTTAAACTTTTTCCCTTGCGAAGAAACCAAATTGCATCCTGAACTCTACGAAATTCGCTATAGCGAACTTTGGAGCGCATCATGCCCAGGACGATAGCGTTAGCCTGTTGATGATTGGTTAGCTTTTTTTGAGGGGTATCAGGCTCTAATTTGGCGGACTCTTGAGACGCAGCGATGGCTACCTCAACCTTTGGCGATCGCTCCTCTTTGACGGACTCTTGGGGCGCAGCTATCGCTACCTCAACCTTTGGCGATCGCTCCTCTTTGATTTCTGGCTTAGGCTCAGCCTTAGCAGACTCTTGAGGTGGAGAGATCACCGTCTTGCGCTTTGGCACAGGCTCCACTTTAGGGTCTGGCTTAGGCTCCTCTTTGGCTATCGTCTGAGGCTGAGATTTTGGTTCTAGTTTTGGCGACTCCACTACGACAGGCGGAGGCGGTAAAGTCTCAGGGCGACTGGCTAAAACCTTCACCGGATCGTCTATCGGTAGTATTGCCACTTCAGCCGGAACAGTCGGACGGTAGGGCGCTTGTACTGTGGTCAATGGGATTTTGTCGCGCTGTGGTACTCGTGCCGGAATCGGCTCCATGCCCCCATCGGGTGAGATTTCAACAACGCTATACCCTGCCCTTCTATCGCTAAAGCGCACTGTCACCGGATAGACCTTCTGACCAGACGCGCCAACGGTCGTAATGATGAGCGTTGTATCGCCCCCACCGCTATACTCTCCCTCGAAGTTCAGCGGCTTAATCCGCTTCAGTATGACAACCGAACCCGACACGTTGAACACGAACCGAGAGCGATCGCCAGGGGTGATACTGGCAATCTTTTCACCCATCTTTGAGAAATTGATGGAGACAACTTGAGCAGGTGCTAAGACGACGCTCAAGCCATTGCCTACATTCCCTTGAGCAACTTCAGCGTCAACGCGATAGACGGGTGCGGCAAGCACAGGCGATGAAAAAAGGACTGACGCGAACGCCAGCCCTAAAAGCTTATTTTTCATTGGTTTGATGCCCTTAGATATTCGTGGGGGATGTGAAGATGAGGCGAACCCTTGTACCAGCTTTTAGGCCACTCACCGGACTTTCTGGCTGACTGTTATTGTTCTGGGCTTGGATATTTTGGATGAGGGTATTAACGCCACCCCTAGCACCGCCTAGCATTGAGTTTGTCAGGCTACGAGACACGTTGTTTACAGTGGTTGAACCGAAGCCATTGCCAATCGTTGTGCTAGATGACGGGCTTAGCGCCTGTTCTGCTACGCCACCAATCATGCCCAGCGCAAAGTCTCTGACACCCCGACCAAAGCCATTCTTCTTGTTGAAGGATTGAGCGATCAAGAACTGCTTATTTGCTGCCAGCACCATGATGGAGTCGCCAGGTATTGAGAGTTCTTGACCGTTAACGTAGGCCGTATTAATCCGCAGATTCATCAGGCCACCGTCAGGCTGCACTGAGGCGACCAGCAATGTTTTTGCAGGTAGAACCACTTCACCGTTTGCCTTGAGAGGACTGTCTAAGGTCATGACGGCCTGCTGTGATCCGCTGGCAGAGACAGGGATTTGTAGGGTTGCCGTTACTTCTGTCTGCATGGGGATGGTTTTACCCAAGGTCGGGACGGGTGCGGCCTGTTCCCCTTGCACGGTCTGCCAGTTGGCGACATTCTGCGCTTGAGTTGCATCGTACTGCGCTACCTCTTGCGTTTGAGACTCAACGCCCTGAATGTTCATGGTTGAGCCTTGGGCGATTTGTGCCCACAGTTGATTTGGGTCAGTTCGTGGAGTCTGCTGTCTCTGGACTGGCTGAGGCGGCAGATAAGCAGGTGCTGAATAGGATGGTCTAGTCTCTGGCACTGCTGATACAGGGAGTGACCTTACGGGCATAACGTAACTCGGTTCTGGGCTGGATGAAGCAACAGAGTAAGTGTTAGCTGGCGTAGGCTTTGGCGGCACTTTCTTAGCCGTCACCTTAGTCGGAGCAGGCTTACCGGACTTTTTGAATTTGTCATCTTCATTGCCTTGTCGGTCAAAGACCGCCTGACCTTTAAGCGTACCTACCAATTTCTGACTAGGATCAGCTTTGGGAACAGGACGCGCTGCCACCTGTTCTTGTGGGGTTTGCCCACCGAACAAGGCACTAACGCCCAACCCAGCCACGCCGCACAGCC
>JAGVDA010000456.1 GCA_020058975.1 Thermosynechococcus sp. WC_1
TGAATCACGACCCTTGTAGTTAATTTCGGGCTTTAGTGCCAGCAGGTTCTGGACGCGATCGCGCATTTCTTCAACGCTTACCCCATTGCGCAGCAGGGTCTTCAAATCAATCTGACCTGTCTCATTGAGCAAACAAGGCCGCAGCCAGCCATCGGCAGACAGGCGCATCCGGTTACAGCGATCGCAAAAGCATTCTGACATTTGACTAATAAAGCCTAGGGTTCCCTTTGCCCCAGGGATACGGAACACATCCGCTGGGCCATTGCCGCGCACCTGACTGGTTTCTAAGCCCCAGCGATCGCGGATCTGCTGACGCAAGTCCTCAGAAGCAACCCAGCCGCGTTCTCCAAACAGGTCGGCATTGCCAATGGGCATAAATTCAATAAAGCGAATGTGCCATTCTTTATCTAGGCTTAACGCCGCCAAATTCAGCACTTCATGGTCATTAACCCCAGGAATCACCACCACGTTCAGCTTCAGCGGACTAAACCCAACCTGATAAGCCGTCTGAATGCCATCCCAGACTTTTTGCCATCGCGCGGCTGGCGTATGGGTGTGATAGCCAATAATTTGGTTAAAGGTTTCTGGCACCAAAGAATCGAGACTGATATTGATGCGCCGCAGCCCTGCATCATATAGGTCCTGCGCCATGCCCCCTAACAGAAAGCCGTTGGTGGTCATAGAAAGGTCTTGAAGGTTTGGGAACGCGGCAATTTCCCGCACAATTTCTGCCACATCGCTTCGGATCAGCGGCTCGCCCCCCGTCAGGCGAAAGCGAGTAAACCCCACGGGCATCATGACTTCGCGCAGCAGCTTCAGCAATTCTGCCGTGGTTAAGACTTCAGGCCGTGCCAAAAACGTGAGGTCTTCGCCCTCTGGCATACAGTATTGACATCGAAAATTGCATCGATCTACTAAACTGACCCGAAGGTAGTCAACCTGATTCATGGCGCTGATGTCCCCAAGGCTTTAATGTCCATTGGCGCACTTTCCATTGGCATACTCTCAACATGCTAGTCTTTCTCGACTTGAACCGCGATCGCCCAATGCCTCAAGGCAAAACTTGAGTGGATTCAAAGCAGTGGCGAATCCTAAATTCCTATGCAATAGTAAGAATTAACTCTCTTCAGAGAATAATGCGGGGACTGACAGCTTCTACTCTTTCAATTGGGGTAACGCCCATCCAGTGAAGCTCATTTTAGGACTGCTCTATGTTTTGTCCATCTTGTAACGGTCAAATTTATCCTTTTGCCAAAGATTTTGTCTGCCCTCACTGTTTCATTCAGCTCAAAGTTCATGCCCTCAAGCGTCTAACCGTCTTTTTGCTGCCAGATAATCGGCTTGCAGGCATCTACAACGCCAACTCAGGGCGTGTCGTTTCGTTTATGGGCTTTATCAAAAACCCGCCCATCGAACACAAAGCCCACGATCGCCAAGTCGCGCTCTCTAGCCGCAGACTGCAAGTTTGCCTTAACCAAATTAGCGAAACGCTGACGGCACTCAGTCAAGAACGCCAAACATTACTAGACTCAGAAATCATAGTAGAGCGTGTCTTAACGCGATCAGTTGGGGTTAAGCAGCAGTCTAGCCTGTGTCGCTCTCAGATTGCGTTGGCCTACGGCATTCTTGAAAAGCTAGAGCAAGCCTACACCAAACTCCGAATCGACCTAGAACTTGCCGTCACCCAACCGCCTCAAAATACAGGTGTGTTTAAAACTCAGATTCAGCAGCAGGTCAAACTGGTGCGTCAACTAGAGTCTCAAAAAGACTTGGCGCTGCGAAGCATAAGTTAACGTTGCTGTGCCGCCATAAGTATAATTACGTCGCCATAATCAGCCTGGAAAGCCTTGTCTTTTAAGGAAAAATCAAGTGTCTGTAATAAAAGTTACCAATCTTGCTAAAGATAAACAAAACTTATAAAACTACAAATCATATTCGATGTCTTGCTTATTGAATTTGTCCCCCTTGTGTACTAAAGTCAACAATAAGCATAGACAAAGCCACTAAGTTTTTTAAGCTTTTCCATAGGCTTAAAACAGGGATAGACCCTCTGAGGGGGGTAATACTGTTGTGTCTGAAATGACGAGCAAAGAAAGGTTTCTGCGCGTTTTAGCCCATAGCCTTCCCTTGCCTCTGGACATGCCCATCCAGCTCGAATTTTACAGGAAGAGATAAATGTCCTATTCGCAAACGCAAACTCAATCAAAGTCTGGCTATAAGGCCGGTGTGCAAGATTATCGGCTGACCTACTACACTCCCGATTACACCCCCAAAGACACTGACATCCTAGCTGCCTTCCGCGTTACGGTTCAGCCCGGAGTGCCCTTTGAAGAAGCTGCTGCTGCGGTAGCCGCCGAGTCTTCCACAGGTACCTGGACAACCGTGTGGACAGACTTGCTGACCGACCTCGATCGCTACAAGGGTCGTTGCTATGACATCGAGCCTACTCCTGGTGAAAGCGATCAGTTTATTGCTTTTATTGCTTATCCTTTAGACCTGTTTGAAGAAGGATCTGTCACCAACCTATTGACCTCTTTGGTCGGTAACGTGTTTGGTTTCAAAGCACTTAAGGCATTGCGTCTAGAAGATCTTCGTCTTCCTGTGGCTTACCTCAAGACGTTCCAAGGGCCTCCCCACGGGATTCAGGTTGAGCGCGACAAGCTCAACAAGTATGGTCGTCCTATGCTGGGCTGCACCATCAAGCCTAAGCTCGGCTTGTCTGCGAAAAACTATGGTCGTGCCGTCTATGAGTGCTTACGGGGCGGTCTAGACTTCACTAAAGATGATGAAAACATCAACTCTCAGCCGTTCCAACGCTGGAGAGATCGTTTCTTGTTTGTTGCAGATGCGATTCATAAAGCACAGGCTCAAACCGGAGAAATCAAGGGTCACTACCTCAACGTGACGGCTGGTACCTGCGAAGAAATGATGAAGAGAGCTGAGTTCGCTAAAGAACTCGAAATGCCCATCATCATGCATGACTTCTTTACCGCTGGTTTCACCGCCAACACAACCTTGGCGCAGTGGTGCCGCGATAATGGCCTATTGCTCCACATTCACCGCGCAATGCACGCTGTGGTTGACCGTCAAAAGAACCACGGGATTCACTTCCGCGTTTTGGCAAAGTGCCTTCGGATGTCTGGTGGAGACCACATCCACACGGGGACAGTTGTGGGTAAACTCGAAGGCGACAAGGACATTACCCTTGGCTTCATCGACCTACTCCGCGAAAACTACATCGAAGAAGACCGTTCACGCGGGATTTACTTCACACAAGACTGGGCTTCTATGCCTGGTGTGATGGCTGTAGCTTCCGGTGGGATTCACGTTTGGCACATGCCTGCGCTGGTTGACATCTTTGGTGATGACTCCGTGCTTCAGTTTGGTGGTGGTACCTTGGGTCACCCTTGGGGTAATGCACCTGGTGCAACTGCAAACCGCGTTGCCCTTGAAGCTTGCGTGCAAGCGCGTAACGAAGGTCGTGACCTCATGCGTGAAGGCGGCGACATCATTCGTGAAGCCTGCAAGTGGAGTCCTGACTTGGCTGCGGCTTGTGAACTGTGGAAAGAAATTAAGTTTGAATTTGAAGCGGTTGACACCATCTAATCAGATTTTGTAACGCTTCCTGTGGGCGCAGAGTGAAGGGTTGCGAAAGAATAGACTAATATCTCTTCATTCGTTGATCCTTCATTTCAACCCCTATGGATGTAAAGCAGATTGCGAAAGATACAACCAAAACGCTCATTAGCTATTTAACCTATCGCGCAGTGCGGGTTGTTTACGAACAGCTCGACGAAACCGAACCTAAGCGAGCTTACTGGCTTCACCAGTTTGCCTCTCGTGAAAGCATCAAAGACGGCGAAGCATTCCTTCGTGCTTTATTTGATGAGCGCCAAGAACTGGCCTTTCGGGTTTTAACGGTACGGGAAACATTAGCCGATGAAATTGCTGATTTCTTACCGGAAATGTTGCGAACAACGACGACGCAGCTCAACACCGAACATCGAAAGCAGCAGCTAGAGCGAATGACCCAGGTTGCCCTGAGCAGTGAGCTAAACCATCCAGAACAGGAAGAGCATTCTGAGCCTGATGAAAATCTTGAGTCGGCTTAACCCTTAAGCCACTGCTGCTGCTACCACCCACCTGACATTTACGAGGAATTCGATGAAGACTCTACCCATTGAAAAGCGCTACGAAACTTTTTCATACTTGCCTCCTTTGAGCGATCAGCAAGTTGCGCGTCAGATTCAGTACACCCTTGACCAAGGCTATTATCCTTGTGTTGAGTTCTGTGAAGACCCTCAGCCTCAAGACTACTACTGGACGATGTGGAAGCTGCCTTTGTTCTCTTGCCACTCTCCTCAAGAGCTGCTCAGAGAAGTTCAGGAATGCAAGTCTGAGTATCCTGAGTCCTACATTCGCATCGTTGCATTTGACAACGTAAAGCAGTGCCAAGTCATGAGCTTTATTGTGCAAAAGCCCGGTACTAAGGCTGGCTATCGCTACTAAAATTAATGGATAAAGAGCGATCTCTGATTCCCTTAATCTGAAAAAAGAGGTGGAGTTTCTCCACCTCTTTTTTGTTAGAAGAATATCTTAGCGATTGAAATCGCGGCGACAAGAACGATATCCGCCTTTGCAGACTCAAGAAATTATAAATAGCAGTTATGCCGAAACCAACAAAGTCCGTTAAGGCTGTCTGTCTTAGCCAAGATTAGGCGGGTAAGACAGACAGATGGCTGTGCGTTAAGTCCATAGAGGTTGCAGGTGATCGCGACACGCCTGCTGGTTGTCTATTTGTTAAAATGCATTCGACTCCAAAACGGTTAGGTGCAGTCTGGCACCCAAGCACAAGGCCGCCATTGAACCATGAATAAGAAAGAACTCTCTGAACGTGATATCTGTACTCAGTACATTACCCCAGCGTTAGTGAGATCGGGGTGGGATCTGGCGACCCAGGTGCGGGAGGAGTTTTCCCTAACAGATGGGCGCATTGTGGTGCGGGGAAACTTGCACGTACGCGCACGAAATAAACGGGCTGACTATGTGTTGTTTTATAAGCCAAATTTGCCGATCGCGGTGATTGAGGCAAAAGATAACACTCATTCTTTGGGGGATGGGATGCAGCAGGGCTTGGGCTATGGCGAGCTGCTGCAAGTGCCTTTTATATTTAGCGCCAATGGTGATGGCTTTTTGTTTCACAACAAAATCGCTGCTGATGGTGTGATTGAGCGGGAAATTGGGTTGGATGAGTTTCCCTCGGCAGAGACGCTGTGGCAGTGGTGGGCGGTTCATCGGGGGCTGTCGGAGTCGCAACAGAATCTAGTCAAACA
>JAGVDA010000141.1 GCA_020058975.1 Thermosynechococcus sp. WC_1
ACTTTGACAGTGCTGCTCAGGCTTTGTTAGTGTAGCTAAAAGGTTCTGGAATGGGTAAGCGCGTGGACATTGTAATTGGTCGGAATAAGACCGCTCGTAGAGCATACGGGATGGATGAAATAGCCCTTGTTCCAGGCCGTCGAACCTTGGATCCGCAGCTTGCGGATACAGGTTGGGAAATTGGAGGGGTTCAGCGAGATATACCGATCATTGCGAGTGCAATGGATGGGGTGGTGGATGTTGGCATGGCGGTGCGCCTGTCGCAAATGGGGGCACTGGGCGTCTTGAATCTAGAAGGGATTCAAACGCGCTACGCAGACCCTAACGCCATATTGGATCAAATTGCTCAAGTGGATGTAGATGGGTTTGTGACGCTCATGCAGCGTCTGTACGCAGAGCCGATTAAGCCTGAGCTAATTCGTCAGCGCATTCAAGAAATTAAAAGCCAGGGCGGTATTGCTGCGGTGAGCGCTACGCCTGCGGGCGCTATCCAGTTTGGGCAAGCTGCGGCGGAAGCTGGGGCAGATTTATTTTTTATTCAGGCCACGGTGGTTTCTACGGCTCATCTATCACCAGAGTCAATTACGCCCCTAGACCTGGCGCAGTTCTGTAAAGATATGCCGATCCCTGTGATCTTAGGGAACTGCGTGACCTACGACGTGACGTTAGATTTAATGAATGCGGGTGCGGCGGGTGTGTTAGTGGGCATTGGCCCTGGTGCGGCCTGTACGTCTCGGGGTGTATTGGGTGTGGGCGTGCCTCAGGCGACGGCGATCGCAGATTGTGCTGCTGCCCGTGACGACTTCTTTAAGCAAACGGGCAAGTATATTCCCGTCATTGCCGATGGTGGGCTGGTGACGGGCGGTGACGTGTGTAAATGTATTGCCTGTGGCGCAGATGCCATCATGATGGGTTCCCCCTTTGCCCGCGCCCAAGAAGCACCCGGGCGAGGGTTCCACTGGGGCATGGCAACGCCTAGTCCTCTTTTGCCACGCGGCACCCGCATTAATGTGGGCACGACAGGCACCTTAGAGCAAATTCTGACAGGCCCTGCCAAACTTGATGATGGTACCCATAACTTCTTAGGTGCCCTAAAAACCAGCATGGGCACTTTGGGCGCTAAAGACTTGAAAGAAATGCAGCAGGTTGAGGTGGTGATTGCGCCCTCTCTGCTAACCGAAGGCAAAGTCTACCAGAAGGCACAAAAGCTAGGCATGGGTAAGTAAAGTAAGCACTTGTAGCACTTCGCTAAAGTCCGTTTTGAATAGACTTTATGCCGACTACAAGGCAATTCTGCCGAATGGACAAGGCAAAGTGCAAATGCTTGCCTACAATAGAGAATAGCGGAGACGCAAGTTTCCGTTCACTCCTCACACCACACTCCGCCTGGACGATTGTTTAGGCGGTTTCCTATTGCGCAGCAAAATTGGGATGTTAAGTTAAAGCGTTAAGTTTGAGATCAAAATTAACATTAAAGCGGATGTCGTTAAGATCCTGCTAAGGTAGGAACTGTAGAGCATCTATAAGAAAGGTTGTGCAGGCATGACAGCAACTGCAGTCACGGATACAACGTTCAAGCAAGAAGTCGTCGATAGTGACGTTCCCGTTTTGGTAGACTTTTGGGCACCTTGGTGCGGTCCTTGCCGAATGGTTGCGCCTGTTGTAGATGAAATTGCTGAACAATACCAAGGCCAAATTAAGGTCGTGAAGGTGAATACGGATGAAAATCCGGCGATCGCCAGCCAATATGGAATCCGCAGCATTCCAACGCTGATGATTTTTAAGGGTGGTCAACGGGTTGATATGGTTGTGGGTGCAGTACCAAAAACCACACTAGCCAACACGCTTGAAAAATATTTATAGGCACGTCGCCGCCACTGTTTAGGGGAAAACTGCATTTGCTGATCGACCTCAAACGTTTAACTTTATGCTGGCTAAATTTCCTAGAAGTTTAGTCAGCATTATTTTTTGCCCATAATGCTAATCCGCCGCCTTTGCCTCGCGCCGCAATCCCTTGGGGCGTAATCCAAAAAAACCGGAAAAAAGCCTGCTGTTTGAGAGGCATCTCATAAAATTCTGCCTCCCGTATGGTTCCCCCTCGAATTGCGCCACTGAATAGAGCGCGATCACCGAGGGTTAGGGTAAACCGCGTAAAATCAAAGGCCAAAACTCCGTTAGCAGAATCGAATGCCGTAGGGCCACTGAGCGTAAGCTTTAAAAATCCAAGCCGTACCTGGTTATGAACGACACCTAAAACCCGAGGTGCTTTATCAGCCGACAAGATTTCTGAACTGTTTGTTGAGTCTTGGGCATAGGTAATCTGAATTTTTACCCACGGTGGTATCCACTGTCCGGTGGGGCTTTTGGATTTTGTGATAAACAGCAGTTGCCACGTTCCTAAAAGCTTTGCGTAGGCTTCACTAGGCTGGACTCGTTTATTGATGCGCTCGGTTTGTCTGAGGGCAGTTGCAACGTCAGGGCTGGATGGTTTTTCTGGATGAGACGAATCAAAATGCCACTGGATTGCGCTCAGTAATATCTCTTGAGATGTTTTAACGTCAGCGCTCATCGTTCAGCCTTTAGGAGGGGCATCAAAAATTAAATTAATGCGCGCCTGTGCCTCCTGTAAAGCAACTTCAGGGGCGCGACCTAAGAGCGTTGCCTCTAATGCTCGGCCTAGGTTATCAGAGACTCGAGTATAGCCTGGGAAGATGGGGCGCGATCGCGCATTTTCCATTTGCTCTAAAAAGACGCTAAGGCTGGGCTGTTTTTGAACAAACGCTTTATATGCTGGTGTTTTACGAGACTGAAGGTTTACAGGTAGGTAGCCAGTGCCTAACGCCCACTCTGTCTGAAATGCTTCGCTGGCAGCATATTCTGCAAATTCAAAGGCGGCGCGTTCTTGCTCAGGGGTTGTCTTAAATACAAACAGATTTTCGCCACCCAAGGCCGTAGCGGCTTTAGTCTGAATAGGCATGGGGAATACGCCAAAGTCTATGTTAGAGCTTTGAAGCTGCCCAAGCGTCCAAGGGCCAGAAATTTGCATGGCGACTTTCCCCGCCAAGAAATTATCGAGTTCATACCCTCGCTCTGGCTGAGACAAAATGGCGGAGCCATCTTTGACAAGATCTTGCCAGAACTTTAGAGCGGCGATCGCCCCACTCTGCTCCACATTCACCGCAAGGCCATTTTCGCCTGAGACTGCATCAATCTTGCTGCCAGCACTCCACAGAAAGGGGAGCCAGGTAAAGACCGCAAATTCTCCTTTGCCGAGGGCAAGCTGAATGCCGTGGCGATCGGCGCGTCCATCCCCATTGGTGTCTTGGGTCAGCCGTTTTGCAACGGTGCGGAATTCTGCCCAGGTTTTGGGTAGGGTGTCTATTCCGGCTTTCTTAAAGAGGCTAGGGCGATAGAAGATGCCGACGTTATTGGTATCAAAGGGCATTGACCACAGGCGATCTTCGTAGCGCATTAGACATGTTGCTTTATAAGAGATAATATCTCTAAAGCCCATCTAAATTCATCAGTCCATGCTCAACATCACTCGAGCTTTGAACAATGATCGCT